>JBNGED010000001.1:0-11399 GCA_049975605.1 Sediminispirochaetaceae bacterium
GCTCAGAGGAGGAGGGATCCACCATGGGAGGACCTCCTTTACTGGTTCGGTGAAAAGCAGGATCCCTCCCAGAGCCAGGTAGGAGAGCTGGAAACCCAGAGTGCCGATTATGCCGGGAAAAGATGTCGATTGAATAAAAAAACTCAGGACAAGAAGGTGGAGGACAGCCGGCCGTTTTCTCCTGATCATGTATCCCGTTACGCCCGTCCCGTACATGAGCACCGCCCGAACGAGGGACGGCCGCGGCCCGACCAGGAAAAGATAGATACCGATAAAAACGAGGGCGGCAAAGGCGGCGCGGGCACGGCCGAGCAGCGGTACGAGGAGAACCAGCACACCCATGGTAATCACGCCCAGATGCATCCCCGACAGCGCCAGCAGGTGGATGGCGCCGGTCCTCCTGAAGAGTTCGCAGATTTTATCCGCCCGGATATCGCGGTATCCCAGCAGCAGGGCCTCGAGGAGCGGCGCGGCCTGTACCCCCGTACTTCTGAGCCGGTTGCGGATGAATCGAGAGACATCCCGGCGGACTGCCGGAATACCTGCCGGATACTTCAGCACCTTCACTGCGCCTCGGCTGGAGCCGTACCATTTATCTCCTGCTGCATGTATCTGATAGAGGGTAACCGGAAGCGCTACTTCGGTACCCTGAAAAAGCTCGGCCGGAATGCTTCCTGCGGCAGTGATGAGTAGATCGGCTTCCGCCGCTGCGCGGTTCCCCCAGTGATCTTCAACCCGCTCCGCACGGAGAACGAAGCGGACGCTGCCGTCCTCGGCCGGCGTACTGTCCTCCGACAGAATCCCGGAGACGGCAGCTATCTTTTCCGTGGGGATTCCCCAGAAAGCTTCAGACTGCTGAAGGCCGAAGGGTATCCGCAGCGCCATGCAGAGCAGAATCGCTTCAGTCCGCAGCAGGAGGCCGAAGAGCCGGCTCCTCCCCGCCGCGTCCGGCCCTCTAGCAGCGACACCTGTCGCGTAGATGAATACCGGCGATACAGCGCCCAGGAGGAGGGCAGCTCCGGCGATCACGGCTTTCCCCGCAACAGGAATGAATGCCCCTGCCGCGAGGACCGCCCCTACCGGCAGGAGAAACATGAGATCTACGATGAGTTCGTATGAGTTATGAAATGCTCCGCGGTCCGGGCGGAATCTTCCGGTTCTACTGCTGTAAATCGCTCAGGACCTCCCGTGCAGCCTGTTTGACTGAACGGGGGTAATCCAGATACATCGCGTAGAGTAGATGATCGAAGGCGACATTACTGCCGAGCTTACCGAGATTGCGGACCACCGCGAGCACCACCTGTTCGTCAACACGCTGCCCATTCTCCATATAAGTGTTCAACACTTCTAAATAGAGGCTGAGTCTTACCGCTGCTTCATTGGTGCCCATAGTTCCGAGTGCCGCAATCGCTTCGAGCAGGACGGACCTGGGGGTAATACCCCGGTCGACCTCCACATTCGTCTGGTCGAAATGATTTATCAGGAGGCTGGTCGCCTGGGACCATTCCAGTTCGGTGAGATAGCGCACGGATGCATAGCGCAGTTCACGGATTAGAGCATTGATCTCTTCATTGTTGGTGAGCTCCAGACCGACTTCCAGGGCCTTCTGAGCAAGTTCGCCCTTCTGTTCACGTGAAAATGAATCCTTCTCCATCGCCCATTCGAGGACCGGCTTCTTCTCCCGGGCGAAACCCGTTTCCAGGACCTCCGCTACCATCTCGGCGGTGTCGCCCTCGAGCCTGTTAATGGCGTCCCGGGCCTTCTGCTCGATCTGTTCGGGATATCCGAGGTGTATCGCCGCAAAGAGGGCCGGGAAAGATGCCGCCGACCCGATCTTGCCTAAGGTGGCTATGGTCTCAGCGACCACCTGTATATCGACATCCTTGCCCAGAAGATACTGTTCGTTCTGTACCTTCAGATAGCTGTAGAGCTTCTGCATAAGCGGATGTTCAGAGGTAAGCAGGTCGCCGAGGCTGTTCATCGCTGCCACCTGCACGCCGGTGTCTTCATCCTGCTGGAAAATCATCCAGAGGGCGTCGATAGCCGGTTCATACTGATCTTCGCCGGTCAACCGCGCTGCCATTTTGACCAGTTCGAGGGCGGTGGCATCCTCGCTGAGAGTATTGTAATTGTCAAGGTAGAACTCCAGCGCCTGCAGATAGAGCTTGCCCATGCCGTTCTCGCCGCTCTCGGCGGCATCCTGCAGCACCTTTACCTTTGTACTGAGACTGCCGCGGGCGAAATTCCGCTGATAGGCGAAAAGAAGACGGTTCTCATCGACTTCCTGGGCAGCGATGCCTACGCTCGTCAGCAGGAATATGCTGAGTACACACATAATGACGCACTTTTTCATAACATACCTCTGATTCAAAGTATAAAACAGACTGAAGATATTTCAATTATTAATTCGGTGAAGACCTGAATTATGACTCTCTCTCTTTGAACAGGTTGTATACATAAATGAGAATTCGGTTCCTGGTCACCTGGGAGAGAGGTGAGGCCTGAAGATGGAGGACAGACTGATGCTTGTTCTGATTGTAGTTGACGCCCTTCACTACCCCGTTCATGACGATGGTGGCCTTCCCGAGATTGAACTGAAGCTTGAGAGGCATCCCTACCTTGCCCCTGCCGCCGATGATTAATGCAGCCCCGTCCTCGGAAATGTCCTTGAGACGGCACCTCAAGCCCCTGCCCTGCTCCGCTTCATCGGTAGCGGTGCGCAGAGATTTGAGGGGGAAAATCAGGGCGGGCTTGTTGGTCTCTACCCGCACGGAAGCTCTCTTCTGGCTTCTCACCAGCGAATCGGAATGGGTGATATGCAGAATCGGATACCGGCGTTCATAGTAATCGTCCAGTACCTTTGTCTCGAAAACGTACCCTGCATCGTCCTGTCTCCAGAAGTACACATTGATCCGCCGGTCCCGCCAGTCGAAACCCTGCGGCAATGCAGGACCTTCAGGGTAACTGATGGCCATGTAGCGGCGCAGATTCTCAATTATCTGGGAACTGTAGGTGCCGTACCCGGGTAGATTGATCAGAATCCTCTGGCGCTGGGCCAGCTTCCGGGTGGACTTCAGGCCCAGCTTGTATTTGGGCAGCTCCATCTCGATGTTCTTGCGGAACTCGAGGAGCTTGGAGATGAAATGTATATTCTGTTCGCTGTTCAGGGTACCTTCCGTCCTGAACCTGATGATCATCCGGCGGATGGAGCGGTCGATCTGGGGTATCGACCAGAACAGAGAAGTCGGATTCTTCAGTCGGTTCTCCACCGCCACGATCCGCAGGAGGTTGACCTCCTTGAAGGTGAACCCGGATTCCTTGCCCTTGGCGTAGAAGTGTAGCCACGGGAAGCTGCCGCCGCCGGCCTTCCGCATGGCGGCGTACGCTATAGCGATGAGGATGAAGAAACTGCCGACAAGAATCCAAATAATCATAATTCCGCTATCTTAACATATACAATACAATTAAAAAACTATATTCTCAACAATATGGATCTTTATAACTCTATACTATTCTCAACAAAAAATCAGTATAAAAAATTACCTTTTGTAGAGGCAATACTCCTTTTTCTGGTCTTTTTTTTCCCGGGATACTACTATCAATCCGCTCAATTCAGCTTTGACGTGATGTTTTCGGCCGATTTTCACCTGTCCAACCTCATCTTTACGGTGCCTCAGGCCGCTTTGATGCTCTATATCCTGCACGTACGCAACAACGGACAACTCGGCCGCTACGGTATTCTCCCCTTCCGGATATCCGGCATTCCGGCTACTTTGCTCACTTATCTGGGAGTTTTTCTCATAACCATGACCCTCGGAGCGGTGGTTCGTCTGATAGGATTCTACGGGGGCATAGAGCTGATCAATCCGGCCATTCCCACTGCCGCGAACGGCGGCGGTATCGATTACGCGGCTCTGTTCGATTCACCTTATATTATACTTCTCATTCTGATCACGAGCCTGATAATCGGTTATTTCGAGGAACTCTACTTCCGGGTATACCTCCTGACCGAATTCAGCGTTTCGCCAGCCGGAACAGCTGGAATTGTCGGTATCAGCAGCCTGCTCTTCGCTCTGGGCCACGTGTATCAGGGGCTTGTCGGTACTCTCGGTACTTTTCTGATCGGCGCGTTCCTTGCGTACCGGTATCTTCGGCGGCACAGCTGGCACGAGATCGCCATCGCCCACGGTCTCTACAACTTCACGATGATAATGCTCATCCCGGCCCTCAATTAATGGAAAATTTACTTGCCTTAAAAAAAATACTATATTAGATTTTCGTTATGAACAGAAAAATTGGACTATTCGGTACTTCTATACTGGCTCTGCTGTTCCTGGGAATACTCCCCGTTACGGCACAGGAAAATGTCGAACTGCCCCCCATCAAACAGCAGCTCTATAACATGGGCTTTGGAGTATTCCCCGAACCGGTCGAGGCCCCCGACTTCACCGTTCCGCTCCTGAACGGGCCCGAGGCCAGCCTCTCGGATTACCGCGGAAAGGTCGTCGTACTCAACCTCTGGGCCACCTGGTGTCCTCCGTGCCGGGCTGAAATGCCCTCCATGCAGGAGCTGTACGAAACGCTTAATCCTCAGGGCCTCGAAATCCTTGCGGTGGCGGCGCCCAACCCTCCCAGAGAGACCCTTGATAAGATCGTTGATTTCGTTCAGGAGGGAGGATTCTCCTTCCCCGTTCTAATCGATCATGAGTTCGATGTGAACGGAATCTACAGTACGGGAAGCATACCAACCAGTTATGTGATAAATTCAGAGGGTGAACTCGTTGCCCGTCTTACGGGAGCCATCGACTGGATGGACGAGGGCATCGTTTCCGTCTTCAGGGAAATGCTTCCAAAGTAAATACCGGCACTTGGAGGTTCAGGCATGTCCAAAGGGCGACACTTTTCTAAGCGGAGCCGGCAATTTTACCGCGGCGCCGTACTCCTGCTGTTTTTCCTGACGGCAGCCGATATCTGGAGCCAGCTCGATCAGCTGCAGATCGTCGAACCGCCGAAGTCATCCCTTCCCGCCGTCGAGTCTTCCGAAACACCGGCTGTCTCGCCTTCAGAACCTCTCGCCGCCCCCGCATCCGGCTCGGATCCCTCTGCCCGCATCAGCATCAGACCGGACGAGGTGACGGTTACAGGCAACGGTAGCGCCGCCTTCGAACTGATATACGAATTCCCCGACGGGTTTCACCAGACTAAGCAGGAGGATTTCTTCGGCATCACAGCTCCCGAAGCCTCGCCCTTCCGGGTACGCGAAGTTGTCTATCCGGAGAGCGGCATCATGGAAAACGGCGTCCTGAGTTACTATGGAAGCGCCGTTCTCCGTGTCGTGGTAGATCTCTCCTCCGACGTCACTCCGGGGGAGTACCGCGTACCCTTTACGGCAGGCTACCAGCTCTGCGACGATGCGGGCGTCTGTTATTTCCCCAGCGAGGAGATAGTCGAAGTAAGCTTCCAGGTGCCTGAGGGAACGGCTGCAGCCTCCGGAACAGCACCCGGCGGGGGCAAAGCAGGCTATGCCGCGGCGGACGGTGCCGTCCCGGGCAGTGAAAACGTCGGCGTTGCGGGCGGTGACCCGGGCGGTGAAAACGTCGGCGCCGCGGCCCTGCTGAGGTTCCTGCTTTTTGCCTTCATCGGCGGGCTCCTCCTGAATGTGATGCCCTGCGTTCTGCCGGTCCTGTCGATCCGTGCCCTCAACCTGGTCAACCAGAGCGGAAACAGCCGCCGGGAGATTTTCACCGGTTCGCTGCTCTACACTGCGGGCGTGCTCGCTTCGCTTCTGGTCCTCGCCGGAGCAGTCATAGCGCTGAAACTATCAGGCGAACTGGTCGGCTGGGGATTCCAGTTCCAGAACCCCCTCTTCGTCGTTTTTCTAATCACCGTCATATTCGTTTTCGCCCTCTCCCTGTTCGACGTGTACATCTTCCAGGCCCCTGCGATGAACGGTGCGGTCCGCCGGGCGGGTCAGAAGGGCTACATCGGGTCCTTCTTCAACGGCATCATCGCCGTGCTGCTCGCCACTCCCTGCACCGCACCGCTGCTTGGGACCGCCCTGGGCTTCGCCTTTTCCCAGCCCCCGCTGATGATCGTCGGAATTTTTACCATGGTCGGCACCGGTTTCGCCCTGCCCTTCCTGCTCATCGGTATCTGGCCGGCGGCCATTCAGCGCCTGCCGAAGCCGGGGGAATGGATGAATACCTTCAAGGAATTGATGGGCTTCGTGCTGCTGGGCACGGTAATCTACCTCCTTTCCATTCTGCGCTTCCAGATCAGCCCGGAGGAAATGATACAGGTACTCATCTTTCTCCTCGTGCTGGGCTTCCTACTTTGGGTGTATGGTAAATCCGCCAAACCGACTGCAGGGCGAAAAAGGAAGTGGATAATTCTGGCCCTTTTCATTATACTGTCGGTGTCGGCCGCCGGCCGTCTGCTGCAGTTCGAAGAACGCGGCGTAACAACGAAGAATGAAAGCGTGAGAGAGGGATGGGAAAGCTTCAGTCCTGAAGCGCTGGCTGAATACCGGCAGGCAGGCAAGCCGGTCCTGGTGATATTCTCGGCCGAATGGTGCACCGTGTGCAAGCTGAACGAACAGACCGTATTGCATACCAAAAGCGCGGAGGAACTGTTCGAAAGTCTGGATCTGCGGGTACTTTATGGCGACTATACCAACCAGGACAAGATCATTGGGGAGTGGATACGTGCCTACGGGCGCGCGGGCGTGCCCGTCTACGCCTACTACCCGCCGGGTTCTTCCTCCTACCGACTCCTGCCGGAAGTGCTGAGCATGCAGATTTTAGAATCTTCCCTGCTGTCCCCCGCCCCATAGTTCTCACACAGAAGGAGACAGGACATGCCGGAACTTGATACCGTACCGAAGAGAATTCGATTCACCGCATCGAAGCATCCAGACTTTACCGCCCTGCAGACCAAGAACGGCGAGGGAGATTTCCTTCCCCTCAGCTTCAGGGATTTCTACGAAGAGATAAAGATCATCGCGTGCGGGCTGCACGCTGTCGGAATCGATCGCGGCCACCATGTAGGAATCATTTCCGACAACCGTCAGGAATGGATCATCACGGACCTCGCCCTTCTCGGCATCGGCGGAGTGGATGTGCCCCGCGGCTCCGATTCCATGGCCGATGAGATCGCCTTTATTCTCGGCCATGCCGAATGTTCGGTGAGCTTCGCTGAGAATGCCGCCCAGGCCGACAAGATCCTTTCCAAGAAGGACAAGCTCCCGCAGCTCAAGACCCTGATTCTCTACGACGCTTCCGGTAAAATCACATCTCCCAATGTGAAAGATGTCGAGGTGATGAGCTACGAGGAACTCCATACAAAAGGAGAAGCATTCTATGCTGAGAACCCCGATTTTTACGACAAGAATGTCGACATGGGGAAAAGCGATGATCTGGCTACCCTGATCTACACTTCCGGCACCACCGGTGAGCCAAAGGGGGTGATGCTCACCCACCGCAGCTTCGTCTTCCAGATCGAACGGGTCTACGAACACATAGACATCAAGGCGGGACACGCCTTTCTCAGCGTGCTGCCTATCTGGCACTCTTTCGAACGGGCGGTTGAATACCTGGTCCTGAATATAGGTGCGTCCCTGGCCTACTCCAAACCGATCGGCTCGGTGATGCTGCCGGACATGCAGAAGGTACGACCACATTTTCTCACCTCCGTTCCCAGGATCTGGGAAGGCATCCACGGCGCCATTCACCGGAGCATGAAGAAGGAGGGCGGCGTCAAACTGGCCCTGTTCAGCTTCTTCGTGGCCGTCGGCGAAATGCAGGCCACTTTCGTGAACATGTTCCTCGGACAGCTTCCCGACTTCACCCGCAGGTATCAGATCGTCGACAAACTGATTGCCGTTATTCCGATTATTCTGCTCACGCCGTTCAAGTGGCTCGGCCATCTCCTGGTATTCCGCAAGCTCCATGCCAAACTCGGGGGACGTTTTCTGGCCGGCATCTCCGGCGGGGGCGCCCTGCCGCAGTACGTCGACCGCTTCTTCTGGGGCGTTGGTATCAAACTCCTCGAGGGCTACGGGCTGACCGAAACCGGACCGGTCCTCTCGGTAAGGAAGCAGCACCACCCGGTCTTCGGTACCGTGGGACCCCTTCTGCGGGACATCGAATACCGGATCGTGGACACCGAGGGCATTATTATGCCTCCGGGCCGCAAGGGCACCCTTTTCGTGAAGAGCGAACAGATCATGGAGGGATACTACAAGCGGCCCGACCTGACCGAGGCGGTCCTTAAGGACGGCTGGCTGGACACCGGCGATGTCGCCATACGCACCCACAGCGGGGAATTCAAGATCCTCGGCCGGACCAAGGAGACCATCGTTCTCCTCGGCGGAGAGAATATTGAACCGGTCCCCATCGAAGACCGGTTGAACGCTTCCGAAGCCGTTCTGCAGTCCATGGTGGTCGGGCAGGATCAGAAGTTCCTTGCCGCCCTGATAGTTCCCGACATGGAAAAACTCGAGGAGTACGCGCAGCAGAACGCCATCGACTACGTGGAGAACGTCGAGCTGCTCGACATGCCGGAAATTCAGGAATACGTGCACAACGAGATCCAGAGCCAGGTCAATGCTAAAAACGGATTCCGTCACTTCGAGTGCATCTTCCGCTTCGCCCTGCTGCCCGAGCCCTTCGAAGTGGGAAAAGAGCTGACCCACACCCTGAAGATACGGCGGGACGTGGTCAATCAGAAATACCACCACAAGATCAGCGAGCTTTTCAAGTAGATTAAGCGGGATCCATTGAACATATTCAGCAACGATCTGGCGGGGCGCTTCATCGAACGTCCCAATCGTTTTTTGGTAATCGTGGATACTCCCCGCGGAATCGTGCAGGCCCACTGCCCCAATCCGGGCCGGCTCCAGGAGCTTCTCATCCCCGGAACCCCGGTTATACTGGAGCGGGCAGCCCTTGCTGTTCCCGGCCGGATTCCCGGCAGGCATACCGGCAGGAATACCGACAGGTCGGGTCGCAAGACCGACTGGACGCTGGCGGCGGCTGAATACAGGGGGCAGACAATCCCGCTTATCTCCGTCCGGGCTAACCGCGCGGCGGAGCAGCTTATCCTGCCGCGCCTTTTTCCGGATGCGCAACGGATACAGCCGGAATACAGCACGGGAGACGGGAGCCGTTTTGATTTCATGATTGAAAAAAAAGACGGCTCCCGGGCCCTCGTCGAGGTAAAGAGCTGTACCCTCGCCGCACACGGACGGGCGATGTTCCCGGACGCTCCCACCGTGCGCGGGCTCCGCCACGTTGAACACCTGGCAGCTATCGCCCGCGGGTGTTCGAATCACGCCGGATCAGCCGGCCGTATTGAGGGCTCTCAAGGCTTTGCCGGAGCAGCCGGCCGTGCATGGGCCCCGGATGGCTTCGCAGGGTCCATCGAAGGCCACCTCATCTTCGTCCTCCACCACCCGGATGTCGAAGTCTTCACCCCCAACATTCACACCGACCCGGCTTTTTCCCTGGGACTCGAGGCCGCCGCGCGGGACATACAGCTGCATGCCTTCAGTCTGGATTGCGGCGTCTCCGGCGAGTGCCGAATAGCCGCGGAGGATATCCCCTTTGACTTCAGACCTCTCGAACACGTCCGCCGCGACCGCGGGGTCTATCTGCTCCTGCTCGAACTGAACGAAGAAGCCGAGATAGATGCCGGCAGCCTCGGACGGCTGCGTTTCCCGGCAGGAAGCTACCTCTACGCAGGATCAGCGAAGAAGAATCTTTCACACAGGACCGCCCGTCATCTCCGCCGAGGGAGGAAAAAACTCCGCTGGCACATCGATTATCTGCGCGAGACTGCGGCGCGGGCAAGGGTGTACCCCGTCTTCACGGACCGGGACCTTGAGTGCGAGCTGGCTTCACGGCTGAGGGACATGGGCGGCCTGGGGGTCACCGGTTTCGGATCAAGCGACTGCCGGTGTGAATCCCACCTGTTTTATTTCCCGGACTCTCCGGCAAAGAGCCGGATTTTTCAGGACCTGCTGCTGGAGTATCGGCACGGTAGAATTTGAAGACATGTACATCATAACCGGGCGGGCGAAAACGGTCCGGTGCAAGTATCAAAACCGGCAGGCCGCCGGATTCATGTCACCAGTATGAGGATTATCGCCGCCGCCACTATACCGAACAGTATGACGACGAGCAGGGGCAGCCAGAGGGAGCCTTTCCGTTTTTTCCCCTGAGGTTCCTCGCCGATATCGATATCCTTTACGCCAAGGACCGACATATTCGAACCGGAACTCGTGTCTCCCTTGATCGAACGGTAGCCGCAGCGGGGACAGCCGTTGATGAACTCGTGGGCGGGACCGCTCTTCCCGCAGCGGGGGCACATCACACCATAGAATTTCATCCCGCAGTAGGGACATTCATCCACATCTACGGGAACTTCCCGTCCGCATGTTTCACAGTAAAACCGGGGTTTTTCCTTCATCCTTCTTCCGCTACTTCTTCTTCACTCCCAGCACGGTGAGATCATCATACTGGGAATCCTCTTTGATCCTGCTGAACTGCAGGTACTCAGCCGACACGCTCGCGTTCTCCACCGGATCGTGGAAGTACACTTCGTACTGGTTGAAATGCTCTTCGAGAAATTCCGCGATATAGCGGTCCACCACCACGACATCGTTCTCGGTCGCGGCGGGATCCGGATACATCCGGAAAATCTTCTCGATCGATACGAGGGCGATAACGACCTCCTCGATTGTACCCTGACACGTGGAAAAATCAAAGACCAGTTCTTCATCGGGAATGGGATTGTGCATTTTTTTCAGAGTAAAGGAGCCCCTGCTCATCAGGGCATTTACGACCTCGTAGATTCTCTGGTTGCTGAACTCCTCTTTTCCAGGCTCGCCATTCTCATCCTTGATAACTTTTAAGTTTTCATCCCTCAAAATTCTCTGCGCCTCTTCGAGCCCGTCGGTGTAGAGCAGCATCAAATCGCCCGATTTGAGTACATGGGGGATCCGCTTGAATCCGGCCTGCATCTCCACCAGGTCGTTGGGAAAAACACCCGCCGCGGGAGCTTCAGGCAGGGTTTTGGCAGTCATCCGACGCTCCTGGTTGCTGTATAGATGAACAAGATTGTCGCCTGCGTTGCACAGGACCGCTTTGCCCGTTCGGGTGTCGAGAAGGACCACGATCAGGGCCGCGAACCGGCCTTCGAAACCCCGCTCTTCAACAAGGCCGTTGACGGCATATACCAGTTCTTCGATGTTCGGATCTTCCTCCTGCCGCCTGATGCCCTTGCCCGCCGCAACAGCGTCCTTCCGCTTCTGCTCCTCCATCCAGTCGTTGAAAAAATTGCGGAAAATCGTGGCAACCATCACCATGATGAGAGATGCGGGGACCCCTTTACCGGCCACG
>JBNGED010000001.1:11409-20322 GCA_049975605.1 Sediminispirochaetaceae bacterium
ACCGAATTTTCCCGGCGTCAGTTCAATATAGTCAAAGTAGTCCCCGGAAACACCCTTGGCACCTTCATAGTACCCGAAGAAGTCGGCTCCTTCGGCGGACAGCGCGCCTGTGGTGAGCTTGCGTTTTCCCGGTTTTTCCAGGGGGATGAACATCTTCTGGTTGTCCTTACCCATTATCAGGTCCTTGTTGGCGATAGCTGCGTTGACAAGTCCCTTGGTCATCTGGTTGACCGTATCGGCCAGCACGGCAATCTCGTCCCGGCTGCGGACGTTGATCTCATGCCCCTTCAGTTCCTCCTTGTCCTCGGTGTCCCTGATCCTCTCGACTCCTTCCACCAGGCGCCGGATCGGCCGGATGATGATGGTAGCGAGAAGCAGGGCACCGAGAATTCCAAGTACGATTGCAACGAGTGCAATCAGGGCGGTCTGCCGCACCAGACTGTTCCGGCTGTTTTTTATCTCCCTGACAATATTTTCCGTCGATATTCCGAGGCGAATCATTCCGTGGAAGTATACCCCTTCACGGGAAGAATCACGATACACGATCGGACGGTAAAAAACGTAGTCGGTAGTCCCGGTCAGCAACTCGTCCGACTTGAATTCGGGAACGCTTCCCAGCTGTTCACCGATTTCGGCCAACTCCTCTTCGATCGTCGTATTTATTTCAGCGATCTGGTCCTCCAGCTCCGTCAGGAGCTGCATGGTATCCTGGTCCTGGGTCAGTACCTGTCGCTGCGCCGCTTCGGTCGCCTCCTGCTGCAGCTCTCTGAGCCGTTCGGCCAGCGCGCCTACACGCCGCCGGGCTTCGGTGTTGATCTCTTCCTGCAGTTCGGGAATGAGGGGAGAAACTTCATCTTCGATCCGGGTCACCCCGCGCTGATACGCTATCTCGCCGCCCTGTACGACCCCGGAAGTTTCCGTCTGCCGGACCTTCTCCCCGATATCCGGATCGTTGTGGGCCCAAAGATAATCGAAGAAATCCCGGTCGACATCCCCCGCACTGCTCGAGGCGGGACCGCTCAGGATCACGAACTGGGCGGCTTCGGCGGCCCTCGTCTGCCGGGGCAGACGTCCCAACTCGATGGTATTTTCTTCCGGGAGGAAGAGTTCCGCGCCTGCATTGATACTCTCGATCAGCACCCTGGTGCTCTCCTGGAGTCCGTCGGTCAGGTTTTTCTCCTGGGTGTTGATCATATAATTACTCAGAGGCAATGCAACCATGAGCACGATGATGAGCACCAGGGCGGTGGTCAGCAGTGCGAATTTTACCCTTAAACTACCTTTTCTTTCCATAGCTGCAATCTTCTCCTTCTTCATCTCATACGAAAGACTGCGGTTCTCGAGAATCGCAATCACATCCCTGCGCAGCTGCACCGCCTCTTTGACCAGGGCGACGAGCTTAATCAGCGCGAAGACGAACATGATAGTCAGCAGTATCATGAGCGCCAGTATGGTAAAATCTCCGCCGTAGAGCAGGACCCGCCGTACCTGGGTCAGAGGGGCCCGGTCGGCCCTCACCAGAGTGAAATCGCCGAATTTCACCTCGCCGGTGGACTCGAAACTCAGGGTATACCGTGTAAAATAGGTACCTCTCTCCGGATGAATCACACCCACCCGGTAGGCTCCCTCGTCGATCTCCTCTACGAATGGTCCGCGTATCAAACGGTCGTTGCGGACCGAATAGAGATCGCTGTCGATTGGATAGACATAATCGTAGGGAGGCTCGCCGTCCCTATCGAGCATTACCTGCTGAATGGTGCCGCCTTCTGTGAATCCTCTTCCGCTGATCTGCAGCTGATACCTGTTGAGCTGGTCCTTGTCCACTCCCACTTCGGTGATATAGGTGACGGGGATGTACTTGTTGAGCTGAAAGTAAACGGTCCTGGCGACGCCCTGATTCCCCAGATCATCCAGGGGTGCAACCGTCAGGGACCACGTCCCGTTGTCGAGGTTGACGAAATTATAACGGGGCTCGGCGGTCAGGACCCTCCCGGGAGGATCCGGTATATCGAAACTGGTCAGCTGCTCGGTATAGCTGGAACCGCTGAGGTACTGCAGCCGGTAGGAATAACCGGCCAGATCGTCCGCCTCCGGCTCTTCCCATTCGATGCTGAGGGTGTTGGATATGAGATATCCTCTCTCATCCTCCCTGAGCGGTTTGAACTCCACAGGCGGAGGCGGCGTGGTATCCCGGAAAAATCTGACCGTAGTCGGCTCGGACCAGTTGCCGGCATAGTCGGCGGAGACAAGATGGAAATACCACCACCCGTCCCTCAGCACTTCCACCTCAGCCCGCCTTTCATCGCTGCGCAGCACCCTCAAATTCTCGGGAGGTCTTCCGTTCGGATCCTGATTAACAGTGTAGTTGAACCCGGCTATTCCGCTCGAATCCTGCGGGATGTTCCACTGGACCACATAGTTCCTCTGACTGCTTCGGCCGCCGCCCGTGAAGTTCACCGGGACGATCGAAGGGGACTGAACGCTCTGGTCAGGCTCCAGCAGGACCAGCAGGGAGTCTGTCCCGCGTTTGTTCTCCCAGATGACATTGATACGGCCGTTTATCGCGAACAGACGCCCGTACAGGCTCTCACCCTGCATAATGCTCAAGTCTGAATCTTCCCAGCCGATCCCGCGCTGATAAGCGAGAAAAACCCGGTTCTCACCCTTGCGGTTGTCAAACCACAGGAGATATGGAGAGCCGTCCTCTATAAGGATACGCGGGCTGCGGCAGACGGCACTGCCCGATGTAATCTGCTGCGGTGGACGCCTGAAAACGCCGTCGCTGCCGAGAATACCATAGTGGATCTGAGGCGCTGAAATCGCCGCCAGCCTCCGTTCCCATGCAAGATGCAATCCGTCGGAAGAAGCCGTCAGGAAAGGGCGCTGATTGTCGTAATCATTCGGATCGCTGCTTCTGCTGTCCGTTATAGCAGAGTCGTCAGTGATCCGTACCGGCCGGCTCCAGCTCCTCCCTCCGTCGGAACTCTGGACCATGAACAGCTGGAAGAAACGGCTGTCCGGAGGTGACCCCTGGAAAACAAGATAGTCCCTGTCGCCCATGGCTGTATGGGAAGGAAGATATACGTAGGATATCTGCGAGTTCTGAACCAGGGGTTCGAATCCGCTCCAGTTCGATCCGTCGGAACTTACGGTGTAGTTAATTCCCAGGGAGCGCGAGCCCACGCCGGTAATCCGCCCGTCCAGCCCGAGGGGCTGAGTGGCGCAGAGGAGAAAACCGCCCCTGCTCGTGTAGAAGAGCTGCGGTGAAACCGATACGGCACCCTCCTGTCCCTCCCCGATAGTAGCAAGGAGCCGGACCCTCTCGGTCATGGAAGGTATGGAATAGATCTCTATCTTCTGCCCTGACGAGGAGACCGCTATCAGTACCCGTCCATCATCATCGACCGTTGCAGAGGCAAATGGGACCTCCTCCCCGGTGAAGGGGAAGGGCCCGATTGCACGCCGCCGGGTGTCCCATATCCCGTCCCTGTATCTGAGCATGACCGAGACGCTGGCGGAGACTGGTCCCTGATCGTTGTACTCGAACTCGTGCCAGAGAACTATGGTTGTATCGCCGTTCTGCTCTACGACCGGGAACCGGGCCCCTTCCGGCACGACTATCTGAGGCTCTTCCCAGTACAGTTCCTGTGCGGGCAGGTAAGGAGCGGCCGCTGCGAGCATGATGAACAGGAATATGAGAAAAATCAGAGGTGTTTGAACGGCCTGTACCGCAGTGCCTGTTGCTTTCACTCCTCTCCCGCTATCATGCATCAAAGCTGACTCTCGATTCGCCGCCGCAGCTCTACGAGCCTCGGATTGCTTCTGTTCCCAGGATTCTGCCAGAGCTGCTCCACCAGCACACGGGCTTCGAAGTAACGTCCGTCGATGAAGAGGTTCTCCGCCTGCCTCAGCTTCTGCTGATCGACACTGGAAAGCACGACGGAGACCTGACCGCCCTGGCCGGTCTGAATACGGTCTTTCAATACTATCGCGTCACTGTAGTCAGGATCAAGTTTAATAGCCTCGTTCAGGTACGTCAGGGCGATCGGGAACTGGGCCCGGATATCCTGCTGAACGATCCGCTGCGCCTGACTGTACAGGTCCCTCGCCCTGGCCAGCTTCTGCGGATCCGGCGGCGGCTGCCGTATACCGGTAGCTATCTCGGCCTGGAAGATTGCGTCCTGCAGTCCGGGAAAGTCGGAACGGATCTCCTGCAGGACCTGGAGCTCACGGTAGGCCTCTTCCGGACTCGAATTCAACTTGGAACGGGCCTCCTGGAACCTTTCCCTGAAGATCGAATCGAAATCCTGCGGCTGTGTATACTGCAGTATCCTGAGATACAGGACCCCGGCCGCCTGATTATTCGGGAACGGTTCTTTAATATACTCTATCTTCTGCTCCGCCTGACGAAAAAAAGATAAGGCATCATTCTGATCCCCCTGTTCGAAGAGTCTTCTTCCCTGCTGGAACTCTTCCCTGGCCAGATTGAGAACCTGTATCATGTCTGCATAGAGGGGGTCCTCCTCCTCGATGACCACACCGCTGGTGGCGGTAAGGGCGCGTTCAACCCTCGTCAGCCAGAGCTCGATTTCCGGATCGTCTTCGGTGTGAGTCAACCTCCACCTGGACTGGGCCCTTTTAAGGACCTGCTCGGCTTCGATGAACTTTTCGGTGAAAAACAGTTCCCGCCCTTCATTGATCAGGTCACGAACCTCCGTAACAATCTGCTCGTTCTGCCGAAAAATAATATCTTCGGCGATTGAGGGAATCCTCTGATCAATCAACCGGCGGACCTCGGGGTCTTCACGGAACGTCAGCGATTCGGAAAAGGAGTAGCCGGCCTGTTCGAGCTTCTCCCGGGCCGCTTCGAAACGGTCGTTGCGGAGCTCATCCTGTGCCTGCTGAAGACGGATCTCACCTTCCGAGAGAGCCAGATCCGCGTTCCTGTTGAGGTCTTCTGCTGTAACGAGGGCCGTGCGTGCCTTGCCGCTTAGATCCTGGATGCGCTGCAGCAGGCTGAGGCCCCGATCCCTGCTCAGCCGGACCTGTTCCTGCTGGCGTATATACTCTTTTGTGTCGGTTAACGATGATACAGTCGCGTCAATCACTTCCCGGACAGGCTGTAGATCCTCGAGAGCTTCACGAATCAGCTGGACGCTGCGCTGGGGATACTTCACCATAATAGGAGCATCTGCTCCAGGCGGAGTCTCTTCGACACCGGCAACAAAACTCTCCGCATCTTCCACTTTCGCTTCAGCCGCATCTATGGTAGTCACATTCTCCTCGTACCGTTGTTCAGCGATAGAAGCCAGGTAGGCCCCTTCGATCAGCTGTGCCCGTTCGAACTGGGAACTGAAATTCGCCCGCATTCGGGTCAGTACCGCCGCAGCCCGATCGGTAGGGACTCCCTGCTCGGCATACACCTGAATTCCCTCCAGCTGTTCGTCTATCACCTGCTGATTCGCGGCCATGGTGTCGATGAGCGCCAGGAGCTCATTCCGATTCTCCGGTATCGCGGCAGGGTCATCTCCGGCTGTTTCGAGTTCATCGAGTCTCTGACTGATTTCAATCGAGGCGCTGTATTCCCTTGCAGCCGTTTCCAACCCCTGCAGATAGAGACTGTCGGACTGAATATCGCGCTGTGAGGGTCCGATCTTGTGCGGCATATCAAAAGCGATACGCTGATTGTGCAGGCTGGTCCAGCGCGAATAGAAGGGTCTTATATCAAAAGTCAGGTTGATTGCAGCTTCGAACTTCTCATCGGCACTCGCATATTCATTGCCGTTGTACTCCTCTTCAGCTTCGAGGTACAACTGCTCCACCATCGTGAGCATATCTTCGCTGACATCCTGTAGAGAGAGCACCAGAGGCCGCTCTACGGCTCCGGCAATACCGTTGGGTTTCTCACTGTCCGCCCTCCCCCTGGTGAGTATGCTGAGGGTGGAGAGGTAGGGAATATCGGCGTCATCCGTCTCCATTATCGAGTCGCGCAGCTGCTCTATCTCGGTGCCCCGCTGCACGAGTTCCTCCCAGAGTAACTGGAGTTGAGTATACATCGGTTTCAGGGCCTCCCAGGAAGGATCAGCGGCGGTACCTTCGGCGGTGAAATCCGTCATTAAACCTCTCAGTTCTGCAAGGGTCTCATCGTAATCCGCGATCAGCCCCCTGATATTCTCCTCCAGAGTCTCCGCCCGGGTCACAGCTCCCGCACCGTAATCCTCCTCCTCGAAGCGGTCGCGGTGCAGGCTGAAACCGCTCAGGTAGAGGTCTACCGCATCCAGGTATCGTCCATCATCGAGCAGCTGATCTCCTTCGGTCATAATTCCCTGGAATCTCTGATTGTTTACTGTAAATACAATTGACCGGCGCGCCTGTGCAAAAGCTGCAACTGAGGCCTCGTTTGGATCCGCGTCCAGCTGTTCGAGCTTTTGAATGATCGCATATGCTTCCTCTTCATTCAGCTCCTCCCCCTCCTGAATATCGAGGATCTCTATCAAATGGTTGTACACGCGGTTGTATTCGGCCCGGGCGACCCTGATGTCCGCCATAAGCTTTTCCGCATCATCGAAACGGCGAGGATCTTCCTTCATCACCTCACTGATTATTGCAATGGCGTCGTTGTATTTCCGCTCTTCAATCAGCTGACGTGCTTCATCCAGTGGATCTTCGCGGGCCCCCATCCCGTAAACAGGGCCCACCTGTAGAAAAAAAAGGAGCAGGAGTAGAGTGAAGGTATAAAAAAAGCGCCGCTGATTCACAATCACGATGACTATAGTCCTAATTTAACACAATTATCGACAAAAAGAAGGGACCTGGTAAGCGACAAACTAATTCTTTACATTCATGGAAAAAATTGCCGATTTACAGTATATTGGTAGGTATGATAAAACAGCGCTTACTGCTAGTTATCAGTCTTATTTTCCTCGCGTCTTCCATATCCGCCGGTGAGCTGACGGATTTCTACTATGGATACAGCAGTTTCGCGCAGAATTCTCTCTTTGCCGATCCTAATACCGGTCAGACTTTGTTCCCCACTCTGCTTGTCCCGATGGGAGGTCTGTACGAGGGTATGGGAACTGCTTACACCGCAGTTGCCAGAGGATCGAGCTTCCTCGAAGCCAACCCGGCCGGCAGCTCTCAGCTGCAAAATACTGAACTCTCAATAACCCACAATAACTGGATCGCCGATTCAAGCGTGGAAGGGGTCATTTATACCTTCCGCAACGGAGATCTCGGCTACGGATTCGGCACCAAGGTCCTCTACCTCCCCTTTACCGCCTACAACCGATGGGGAGAACGTGACTCCCGAGGATATGTATCAGAGACGGTGGCAACTGCCAACATTAGTTATAACTTTCTCACCAGTTATTACTTCTACGGTATCGCGGTTGGGGCCAATCTGAAGATGGCTTACCGGCACATTCCTGCGAGCATCTACCCTGGACAGTCCATTTTTACGGCCATGACGGACATCGGCGTGCTGACCCGCTTCAATTTTCTGAAGTTCTACTCATCGAGGGACCGGAACTTTTCTCTCGGAGCTGCGGTGAAAAACCTCGGCCTTCCCAATGACAGCGAACCTCTGCCTACGGTGGCCTCGGCCGGCTTCGCATATTCTCCGGTACGGCCCCTGCTTCTCTCCTTTGACTTCAACTATCCCTTCGCCATCGGCCTGCCGGTCGAACAGTGGGAGAAATGGTATCTTTCTTCAGGGATGCAGCTGCGGTTTTCCAACTTTTTTGCCATACACTCCGGCTTCACCCATCGCGGCGCCAACCCCCGCTTCACTCTCGGCAGCGATATCGATCTCGACTACATGAACCTGATTCTAAACTACACGCTCGACATGACCACGCAGGTCTCTTCGGTCGATCGCTTCAGCGTGGAGGCGAAGATGAATATGGGGGACCGCGGGCGAGCCTACCTGCAGCAGCAGATCGATGAATACTACATCAGCGGTCTCGAGGCCTATGCCGGCGGTCAGCTCCAGCGTGCCATCGATTACTGGGAGGCGGCCCTGGAGATCGATCCCGATTTCCAACCGGCTACGGAAAACATCTCCATCGCCCAGGAAACCCTCTATCTCCAGGATGAGATGAAAGAGCTCAACAAGGTCGAATAGTTCAGACCATCTGCCGACACTCTTTTTTTATCGCTTTGTACGTCATGAACAGTGAAAGATCTATCTTGCCCATGTCCACGAGAGAGAGAAGGGTGTTCAGGCTGCCGGATTTGTGAGCCGCGGAACTGTACTGATCGATGATTTTTTCCTGCCGGCGGTAAATCTTACCCGAGAAACGTTTTTCAAGATATGAAAGAAGCTGCTGCGCGTCCTCAAGATCGCTGGAGCTAAAAGAGCTCTCTTCGGGCGCCATCATCGATTCGAGGAGGCGTTCGCCGCTGATCGATTCGAAGCGGTGCAGAAGACCTTCTACCTCTTTCACGAAGCTGTCTTCCCTGAACTCGATTCTATCGACCTTAGCCTTCAACTCGTCCGCCAGTTCGACAGCCTGGGGACGGCTGCGGTCCTTCCGCAAGCGGTACCAGTAGAATCCGGCGGTACCCGCAACAGCGAGTATGAGCTCGTCCACCATAAGAATTGGGTCCCGAATACCAAATGAGAATATAAAATACAAAACAAGGAAAACACCCGCTGAATAGAAGAGGTTGGGAATGAAGCGGCGGTCCTGGATCCAGCTCATTACCGCCGAATCCACAGCCTGATACAGATCATCCCGGAAAAGAGTGAGGCTTTCGACCCTCGGCTCCTGCCCGTATTTCCCGCACACCTCATCCATTTTATCGAGAGAAAGAACAACTTCCGCCTCATCAAAAGGATGCAGGAAAAGGGCGCGGCCGTCCTTCCGATAAAGGTGAAAAATGGTGATTTTAGATCCGCCTGACTCGTTCATC
>JBNGED010000001.1:20332-23664 GCA_049975605.1 Sediminispirochaetaceae bacterium
ACCTATATAGTAATACATCTTGTACGCCCATTCAATGAAAATTCGATACTCCGCTGTGCAGTATGCTGCGGTCACGACGGTTGAGCAGCGTCAGATTCCGGACCTGGAGCTGCAAAGCTCCCCATTCAATCTCCACAATGCCCTCCAGAACAAAGGCAATCCCCTCTTCCAGAAGGAGGGACAGCCGTCGGTACACCTGCGGAAACACAACTGTCTCGAATATCCCGTACGCATCCTCGAAGGAGACGAAGCTCATCTCCTGTCTCGCCCGGGTCCTGATCTCCTTCTCGGTGACCATCAAACCGGCTATCCTGACTCTGCGTCCCACGTGCCGGTCCAGAGAGCGTGAATCGATGAATGGGACTGAGCCGCCGTTGCCGGCGCTGCTGCTTCCGGCGTTGCCGTTTCTGCCGCCTGGGGCGCTCAATTCCCGGAATCGTTCGATCCTCGATCTGAAAACTTCGAGAGGATGCCGGCTGAGTATGAGGGCTGTCGAACGGTACTCATCCAGCAGCTTCATGCCGGGAGAGTAATCGCCGATGAAGTCCGGAACGGCGGGAGCCGCGAAAAACCCTTCCTCCCCGTCGAGATGATAGTAGAGCCAGAAGAGCTGGGGCCGGGTGTACCCGCAGGCGATGGAGTCGAGGGCCCCGCTGCGGACCAGGCTGCGGAAGGAGGCCATATCGGGGCGGACCCGCCGGCAGAAATCGCGGATATCCGTATACTCCCCTCCCGTCTGCCGCTGCTGCGGAATCAGCCGGACCAGTTCACGGGAGAGGTCCTGCAGCTGCCCCAGACCCACCCGCAGCCCGCTGCCGTCAGCTTCGATGGTATAACGGGCGCAGCTGCGGTTCACGTCGGGTCCGTGGACGGCGAAACCCATCCGGCGCACGGCGTTCACATAGACCTGCCGGGAGTAGAATCCCCCGCCGTTGTTGATTACCGAGACGAAGAACTCGAGGGGGAAAAACCGTTTAACCCACGCCAGCCGGTATGAGAGGAGGGCGTAAGAGGCGCTGTGGGGTTTGCAGAAGGAGTATCCCTCGAAGGAGAGAACGGCATCCCACAGCTCTCTGATGGTCCGTTCCCCGAAACCCCGCCGGCGTGCGCCCTGGAAGAATTTTTCCCTGAAAAAGGGCAGTCTCCGCTCGCGGTCCTTCTTCGAGAGCACCTTGCGCAGGGCGTCCGCCCCGGCCGCATCGAAACCGGACACCGCCATTGAGATCCGGGATACATCTTCCTGGTACACCATGATTCCGTAGGTCTCTTCCAGTACCTTCCCTGCCGGTTCAGGCAGACGGCGGTACTCCCCTCCTCTCAGCCGGCGGACGAATTCGTTTATGTAGCGGTTGGCGGCGGGACGGATGATGGAGCTCGCGATAACCAGGTGCTCATAGTCCCCGCGTCCCATCTTCTGCAGCAGCTGACGGGTGGCGGGGGACTCGACGTAGAAGACCCCGAGGGTGTCCCCCCGTGCTACCAGTTCCCGGGCGGCCCGGTTCCCGAGAGGGGAAAAACTCTCCCACTCGATCCGGGTGCGGTGACGGCTGTTGATCAGGTCGATGGAGTCCCGCAGGACTCCGAGAGAACGGTTCCCCAGGAGATCGATCTTGACCAGCCCGGCATCTTCGGCGGCGTCCTTCTCCCACGCGATGACCGGCCAGCCCAGGGGAGAACGCTGTACGTGATAGGGCCGGGAGTGATGACGACGCCTCCGGGGTGGGTTCCGATGTGCCGCGGCATCCCATAGATCCGGGGCACGACGGAGCGCAGCTCTTCAGGCAGGTCGTCCAGCTGCCCGCGGCGCCAGAGCTTCGAAAGGCGCTTGAGCTGGTCCTGCTCGTAGCCCATTACCCGTGCCGGTTCACGGATAGCCGACCTCCGGGCGAAGGTCACGTGATCGGCCACCATGGCGGAAGAACCGGCATAGGTCTCGAAGACGTACTTCAGGGCCCGGTCCCGCTCGTCCCAGGGGAAATCGACATCGATGTCCGGGGGGTCCTTGCGTCCCATATTGAGAAAGCGTTCGAAGAAGAGATTGTACCGCAGCGGGTCTACGTGGGTAATGCCCAGAAGGTAACTCACGATCCCGGCGGCGGCGCTGCCGCGTCCGCAGGTCCGCGGGATCCGCTTCACTATGTCGTGTACCACCAGGAAGTAGGCGGAAAAACCTTTGTGCCGGATGATGTGCAGCTCGTAGTCGAGCCGGTCGAGTATTCGTCTGCGCAGCTGGTCCTCGGCGGACGCGGTCTCCGATAAGCCGGCCTCCGAGAAGCCGGCCGGCGAAACGCCTGCTGCAGCGGTCTCTCCCGCCGCTTCGCCGGTGGATTGGAGGCTCTCCCGCCGGGCCGGAAGGTACGGCTCTATGCCGTAACGCCGGCGAACCCCGTCCAGACAGAGTCTCCTGAGCCGCTCAAAGGCCCCCGCTTCCGACAGGCCCATGAACCGGGGAAAGATATAGCTCTCCGGGAAGCGGAACCCTTCGGAGAGATCCTCATACCGCCGGGCGGATTCCAGTGCCTCCGGCACGCCGGAGAAAAAACGCCGCATCTCTGCTTCCCCCGCGAAGCGTTTGTCGTCGGGCAGTTCCCCCGCCGCGCCCACCGAATCGAGTCTGGTGCATCGTCCGATGGCCCGCAGGACCCGGTAGAGATGCCGGTCGTCCTCCCGCAGGAAGACCGCGTCGTTGTAGGCCAGCAGCCCCACTCCCAGCCGGGCCGCCCACCGGCGGATGCTCCCGTACGGCTGCCCGTAGGGAAGCCCGGCGAACAGCCCTTCACTGCCGCGCTGCCGGAGCCGTTCTATCACATCCCGTCGGTAAGACACGATCCAGAGGCCGTCCCAGCCTCCTTCCCTGAGGTCCGCCACGGGATCGTAGATCTCCCGGCCGGAGCCTGTACCTGCTTCGGAGCCTGTACCTGCTCCGGAGCCTGTATCACCTCCGGCCCCTCCGCCGTTCATGAAGCTCTCCTGGGCCTCGATATGCCGGCCCAGAACGGCGTTGGCACGGGCGAAGCCGCTTCGATCCATGCAGAGAAGGGTGCAGATGTACTCTTCACCCGCGTACAGGGCGGTCCCGTAGAGGGGCTTCAGCCCCCTTTCGCGGGCGGCGGCGGCAAACCTGATCAGACCGTAGAAACCGTTGATATCCGCCAGGCCCACGGCGGCAGCTCCTATCGCGCAGGCCCTCTCCACCACTTCCTGCGGCGACAGGATTCCCCGGAGGAGAGAATAATGAGTACGGCAATGTATCGGCGCGTATGAGTCTCTTCGTTCCATAAACTACTTAACATATGTTTAGCATTAATGGGTTCAAAAAGCAAGTTGTGGCG
>JBNGED010000002.1:0-856 GCA_049975605.1 Sediminispirochaetaceae bacterium
GTGTGAAGGTACTTGTGAGACTTCTCGCTGAGCGGTTTCTCAAGAAAATCATCGTAGAGCTTCTTGATCTCCGGGTTCTGGTGAGATGATCTGACCTCGGAGTTCTCGTCGTCCTTGTACAGACCGGCGATCCTCTTCATGCGGACCTCATCCGTGGTTCCGTAGGGCTGTCCGCCGCCGGCGATACATCCGCCGCGGCAGGCCATGACCTCGATAAAGTGATAGGGAGGCTCTTCGCCGGCATCACGGGCCTTCTGCACATCCTTGAGTAACTTCGCGATATTTGCCATACCGTGTGCGATAGCCACCCTGACTTTGGTACCCGCAATATCAATCTCTCCGGAACGTACCCCTTCCGTACCGCGTACAGCTTCTACTTCGACCTTGTCGAGCTCTTTACCGGTCACAAAGAAGTAGGCGCTTCGTATGGCCGCCTCCATAACACCGCCGGTATTACCGAAAATGGTGGCCGCACCGGAGTACTTGCCGATCGGGCTGTCGGCTTCACTTTCCTTCAGGTTGTTGAAATCTATACCGGCGGCCCGGATGAGACGGGCCAGCTCACGTGTAGTGAGCACCACGTCGACATCCTGTTCGCCGGATGAGTACATATTCTCACATCGGGTGATTTCGTATTTCTTGGCAGTACAACACATGATCGCCACATTGAAAATTTTCTTCGGATCGATGTTATGTTTCTGCGCATAAAACGATTTAGTCATGGCGGAAAGCATACTCATCGGCGATTTGCAGGTCGAAATATTGTCGAGTACTTTCGGGTGAAACTGTTCGACGTATTTCATCCATGCCGCAGAACACGAGGTGATCATCGGCAACGTTCCGCCGTTGGTAAACC
>JBNGED010000002.1:866-22433 GCA_049975605.1 Sediminispirochaetaceae bacterium
TGTCTCCCATTTCCGGACGCTGACATTCGAATTTCTTGGCAGTACAGGGCATGATCGCGCAGGAGTAGATATCCTTGGCATTCTTGCCGATCTTCTGGGCATAAAAGGTCTTTATCATTGCGCCCTGCATCATCATCGGTGACTTGGCAGTGGAAAAGTTGGGAATCATGTCGGGAAAATACTTTTCCATGTAGTCAGTCCAGGCAGGACAGCAGCTGGTGAGTTGAGGTATTGCTCCGGTCCCCTTGGTGAGTCTCTGCACGAATTCGGTCGCTTCCTCCATGATGGTGAGGTCGGCGCCGAAATTCGTGTCGAACACCGCGTCAACGCCGAGCTGGCGCAGTGCAGTGTATATTTTTTTGGTCTCGACTTCTCCGGGCTCGTAGCCGAAGGCCTCGCCCAGGGCGACGCGGACGGCAGGTGCGATCTGCACCGCAACGTGTTTGTTTTCGTCCCGGATTGCATCGAGAAGCTTGCGGGTATCATCGCGCTCGTAGATAGCGCCAACCGGACAGTGGGCCGAACACTGGCCGCACTTGATACAGGGGCTGTCGGCAAGTACGGCATCCCCAGCGGGAGCTATACGTACATTTTCACCGCGTCCTACGAACTCGAGGGCCCATACGCCCTGCAGCATCTGGCACACGTTCGCGCACCGGCCGCAGTTGATGCATTTTTCCGGTTCGACGATGATCGACGGGGTCGAATCATCCATCGGAAGGTCCCGCAGGCGCTGCTCATAGGGTTGTTCCCGGATACCGAAGGACGCTGCCAGGGTCTGGAGCTCGCAGTTCTGGTTCCGGCCGCACTTGAGACAGTCGTTGGGATGGGTCGACAGTATCATTTCGATGACCGTCTTCCTGATCTGGTGCAGTTCGGGATCATGGGTTATGACGCTCATGCCTTCGCTGACAGGCGTCGCGCAGGCCCGCACCATCTTGGGAGAATTCTCCATTTTACATACACATATACCGCATGCAGCCCAGGCCGGTAAGTCCGCGTGCTTGCACAGGGTAGGAATCTTTACGTTTATTCTTTTGGCTGCATCCAGGATCGTTGTTCCTTCCTCGACTTCAATCGGATGGCCGTTAATCTTCAAATTTATCATTTTCACCTCGTTCCTCCTTACGTTCTGGTACTACCGTACATATACAGCATCGAACTTACATACATGGTAGCATTCACCGCACTTGATACAGGTATCCTGATCGATTCCGTGAAGCTGCCGGATCTCCCCGCTGATCGCATTCACCGGACAGCGGCGGGCACAGAGACCGCATCCGATACATTTGTCAGCCAGTATATGGTAGGAGATGAGCTTCTTACACTTCCCGGCCGGACAGCGGTGGTCTTTTATGTGCGCCTTGTACTCGTCTTCGAAATAGTGAAGCGTCGAAAGCACGGGGTTGGGAGCAGTCTGTCCCAGTCCGCACAGAGAAGCCTTCTGCATCGCGTGACCGACTTCCTTGATCTTCTGGATATCATCCAGCACCCCTTCTCCCTTGGTGATTCGGTCAAGGATATTGTACAGGGTGCGTCCGCCGATCCGGCATGGGGCACACTTGCCGCAGCTCTCGTCTACGCAGAAACCGAGGTAGAACTTGGCAATGTCCACCATACAGTCGTCCTCGTCCATGACGATCATACCGCCGGAACCCATGATCGATCCGAGTTCCTTGAGATGTACGTAATCAATCGGAGTGTCGAGATAGTCTTTGGTGATTACACCGCCCGAAGGTCCTCCGGTCTGAACGGCCTTGAACTCTTTGCCGTCGGCGATGCCGCCGCCGATATCGAAGACGATCTCTCTCAAGGTGGTTCCCATGGGGACCTCGACAAGGCCGGAGTTCCGGATTTTACCGGTCAGGGCGAATACCTTGGTACCCTTGGAATCTTCAGTGCCGATCTTGGCAAACCAGTCTCCGCCCTTCTGAATGATGACCGGGATATTTGCCCAGGTCTCTACATTATTAATGACCGATGGTTTACCGAAAGCGCCGTGGGTAGCGGGAAAAGGCGGTCTGGGGGTCGGCATACCGCGTTCACCTTCGACTGAACGGAGAAGAGCAGTCTCTTCACCGCACACAAAGGCGCCGGCGCCCAGCCTGATCTCGATATCAAAGCTGAAATCGCTGCCGAGAATATTGTCGCCCAGGAGTCCCATTTCACGGGCTTGCTCCATGGCGATCTTGAGCCGGTTGATCGCCAGGGGATACTCGGCCCGGATATAGATGTAGCCGTAGCTGGCGCCGACTGCCTTACCGGCAATAGTCATCGCTTCAAGAATGCTGTGCGGATCACCTTCGAGGGTACTCCGGTCCATGTATGCGCCCGGGTCGCCCTCATCGGCGTTACACACGATGTATTTTACGGGATCATCCGCCTGCTTGGTGAAGTTCCACTTCATCCAGGTGGGGAAGCCGGCGCCGCCGCGGCCGCGCAGACCGGATTTTTTCACTTCTTCGATAATATCCTCCGGAGACATGTCGAACACAGCCTTCTCGAGTGCGACATATCCGTCACGAGCGATGTATTCGTTGACGTTCTCCGGATCGATCACACCGCAGTTGCGCAGAACGATTCGGAACTGTTTCTGGTAGAACTCGATCTCATCGATCGCCGCCCGCTTCTTGCTCTCTGACTTGTCGTAGAGCAGACGGGTAACTTCACGTCCCTTGACGATGTGCTCTTCGATAATTTCTTTGGCATCCTCAGGGGTAACGTGTACATAGAAGGATTCCTCAGGGAGTACCTTGACGATCGGGCCCTGCTCGCAGAAACCGAAACAGCCGGTCTTCACGATCTGGGTGCTCTCCTTACAACTGACCTTCTCGCATTCATGGATCAGGTTCTTGTATATCTGGTCGGATTTGGCAGATTCACAGCCGGTACCGCCGCAGACGAGTATATAATGATTGTAGGTTGGCATTATTTAGCGCCTCCTTCTTCAACGATGTCGGCTGCCGGTTTGTCATAGACATGATCGTTCACCAGAGCCTTGTTGATGATGTGTTTGCGAACGATCTTCCGCGCCACATCCGCATCCACTTTACCGTAGATAACGTCAGGCATACCGGGAACAATAACTTCCACTGTGGGTTCAACATAGCAGAGTCCCATGCATCCGGTCTGGGTTACCCGCACATTGTTCAGTTCGGAATCTTCGAGTTCCTGAATGAAGGCATCCAACGTATCCTTCGCCCCGGCGGCAATTCCGCAGGTACCCATCCCGACAATAATCTGTGTATCTTTGTTTTCCACATTTCTGCGGGAAAGACCTTTTTTCTGTTCGTCTCTGAGCTTTCGAAGCTCTTCAAGGGTCATTTTAGCCATACTTCTTACTCCTTTCTCAATTCTTGAGGCTGTTCGCCTTCTCTTCCGGCCATTTCTCGGAATGTGCTTCTAATGAATGCACGAATTTCTTAAGCAGGATCAGTGCCCCGCTGGTCTCCAGATCACCGCAGGCATCGGAAAGCTCCGACCTGGTAAGCGAATAGGATTCCGGGGGAACCTTGGTAGAATCTGTACGATTGATAACCATCTCATGATTGCCGGGAAAGGTTAGTGCCGCGAAGAATGTTGACTCTATACTTCCGATCGGCGGCGTATCGATGTCCGCTTTGCTGAATCTGAACTTGACCGAAGTACCCATACCTTCCCGGGAGTCGATCTCGAAGGACCCGCCGGACAGTTCGATTGCCTGCGCCAGAAACGGCAGTCCCAGACCAGCTTTACGCTCAGCGTGCTTTTTACCGTTCGTAAAAAATGGATCGCGCACCTTTTCCAGTTGTTCCGCACTCATGCCGGGGCCGTTGTCGGCAACGAACACCACCACGTCCTCGCTGCTCTCATTGAAGTCTATGACGATCAGCTGCGAATGAGCTTCAATGGAGTTCTGGATTACATCAAGTGCAAAATCACAGATGGACCTGTGCATCTACTTTTCCTGATATTTGGAGAGAATTTCCGGGAGCCTATCCTTGGTGAGCTTACCGTATACTTCGTCACCCACGATTATTACTGGAGCGAGACCACAAGCTCCCACACAACGGACTGCTTCTATTGAGAAAAGTCCGTCGGGAGTAACCTGATTCACTCCTATACCGAGGATGGATTCGAGCTCATTGAGAATATCCTCGTTGCCCTTCAGATAACACGCTGTACCCATACAAACCTGGATATTATGCTTACCCGGCTTGGTGAGCTTGAAGTAGTGATAGAATGTGACAACGCCGTAAATCTTGGCCAGAGGTACGTTGATGAGCTTTGCTACCTTCTTTGCGGCCTCATTGGAGATATAACCGAACTCTTCCTGGACTTTGTGGAGAATCATAATGAGATTACCCGGCTTTTCTTTCCAGGCTTCAATATGATCCAACAGTTCCTGAGAGAAGGTTACCTCGCTTTCGCTCTTGACATCTATAGACATGGAACCTCCAATTTATCCCCCGCACTGCCAAGGGAAAAGTATTGAAATTTTTCAATTGATGGTAATAAATAATTAAAAAAAAATCAATAAAAAATGCACTATTAAAAGAAAATATTGTGAATTTTTTAGGTTTTAATTGATTTTTTAATGAAGCAATAGTATCATGAAATTTGTTAATGTGAAGAAAAGCACATATTATAACAGATTTTATCGTGAAAACCACAATGATATTTTGCAAATGAAAGATATATTCTATAATACCTAAATCGCACGGAGTGAGGGGAGTTATGAACAAAGATTTTATACTGAGACTGACAAAGTACAAAAGGCTGTTGTACAAACTGAAAGCACTGGGGTTCGAGCGTGTTTTTTCCAACAATCTTGGAGATGCCATCGGCGTTACTCCTGCACTCGTACGGAAGGATTTCTCCATACTCAATCTCCCCGGAAACAAAAGGGGCGGGTATAATATAGACACTCTCATCGAGAAGCTCGATAAAATACTCGGCCGCGACCGCCAGCAGCAGGTTGTCGTCATCGGCTGCGGACGCATAGGAACGGCCCTGATGGAGTACAGCGGCTTCAATGCCGACGGTATCGAGATCATTGCCGGATTCGACATCCATCCGGAAAACGTACACAGCACGAGCGGAGTCCCTATCTACCCGATGGAGAAGCTGGAAGACTATATCAGGGAGAAAGATATCCTCGTGGCAATCATCGCTGTTCCGGACACGGAAGCCTCCAAGTTGATGGATCGGCTGATAGACGCCGGGATCAGGGGAATCCTCAATTTTGCCCCTGTGGAGCTCAAATGCACACGATCTGATTGCCCCGTGAGCACATCAATTCACAATGTGAACATCGCTCTAGAGCTCGAGCATCTCTTCTATCAGGTAAATTCACAGGAAGCGGAAGCGGAAGCGAAAGCAGAAGAGGAAGAACAGAAGCAGGAGAGCTGAGAAGATGCAGGCATATTCGCTCTCGCCGGCGGAGATGGTCCTGTTTGCAGCTGCTGCAGGGGTGACAGCCGTCATCCTTACACTGGTGGTTGTGCTTTTCTATTCGCGCGGTTCCCGGAGATCTTCCGATTCCATCTCAACCGGTGAGCTCCAGGGGCGTCTCAACGAATTGGAGAGGATCTCACGCCATCTCGAGGAACTGCGCACGCTGTTCATCCTGCCCCGCACGCGGGGAGATGTCGGAGAGACCCTGCTGGCGGAACTATTGAAGAACTGGCTGCCGCAGGAGAACTATTCTCTGCAATACGGGTTCTCCAACGGAGGCCGTGCTGATGCCGTCATACACCTCGGCAACTACATGGTGGCTGTCGATGCCAAGTTCCCGCTGCAGAGCGTCAGGGATGCCCTCATACCCGCAGATTCGACGGAGACCGTACCGGAAGTACCCGCCCAGATCAAACGGACCTTCATCCAGCATGCCAGGGACATTGCATCCAAATACATCCGTCCGGATGAGGGGACCCTGCAGTTCGCCCTCATGTACATTCCATCCGAAAGTCTGTACTACCGGTGCTTCGTCGAGGACAGCCGGCTGTCGGCAGCGGTGCTGGAACAGAAAATCATTCCCGCCAGCCCTTCCACTCTGTTTCTCTATATCCAGACAGTCGCCTACGGACTGCGGGGATTCCGTTTCTCCAGGAAGACCGAACAGATGATCGCCAGGCTCTTCGAGCTGCAGACCGAACTGCGCTCCTTCGAGAAGAACCTCGGGACCACCGCTACCCATCTGAAGAACCTCACCAACGCCTTCGATTCCCTTACCACCAATTACCGGCGCGTGGACACGCTCATGCAGGAGATCGATAAAGAGTAAGCCCGGCTCAATTCGATAAATTACAACTCAGCAGCAGCGGCAGGTGATCCGAATAACCCCTCTCCAGATCCGGGATCCAGCGTGCGGGAAAGCCATCATCATCGAGCAGCAGTACATCATCGATTACCCGAAACGAATCAAATTCTATTCCCCTTTTGTCCTGGAAGCATTCGTTCAGCAGAAAGTGGTCGATCCTCTCCCAGGTTCCCCGGTATGAATAGCTTCCCGGATAGTCGTCCTGCGCGAGCCACGGGGAAAACAGCACCGCATGACCGTCATCCATTCCGGAATCACTGAAGACTCCGCTTACGAAGATCGACTCCCCTGACCCGTCACCGCTGCCGTTCAGCCCGATCCGGGCCGCCGGCATGAGCGCCGTCCGGTATGTTCCCGAATTCAGATCCCACTCGTCGATGCACTCGTTCAGATCTCCGGCTACAAGAACCGGCACCGGAGCTTCTTCAGCGGCTTTTATCCGCAGGAGATCAGCCAGGACACCGGCGGCGGCAATCCGCGCCGGTTCGGTCTGTTCCGCTCCGCCGCTCTTTGATTTCCAGTGGCAGCAGAAGAGAATTAGTTTACTGCCGCCGACCTCCAAACGGCATTCGAGAATCGGCCGGCCGACGGGCCGTCCCTTGAGGGTAACAGCGTGGGCTTTTACCCGCTTTATGGGGAATCTGCTCAACACCGCCGTCTGCACGGCTGTATCGGATGCATTGCTCACGGCGCTGTACCGGTACCCCCCCCCTTTGAGATAGTGAGTACGAAGCATCTCCAGAGCATTTTCATTCTCCACCTCCTGAAGAAGGATGATATCGGCCCCGCCTCCGGGAAATCTCGTCAGCACCTCCGAGACACGCTGGAGCTTCAGGTGAAACAGATCGCTGCTCCAGCCTCCTGCGGCAGGGATGAATTCATCGTATTCGGTGCCGTCATTTACATCATCGAAGAGGTTCTGTACGTTGTAGGTGAGAATGGTACAATCCTTCGGTCCCCCGGCTTCATCAGGTAGAAATGAGCATCCGCTGCAGGAGTATATCGACAGCAGCACGGCAGCTGCCAGGCTTATCCCGAAGATCTCCCGGCACCGTCTTTTTTCATTTTTCATAAAAAGACCTCCTCTATTAAAGAGGAGGTCTGCGCGTCTCATGCTTCAGTCGAAGTCAATTAATCTATCTTCAGTTCATCCCTGTGCTTCACGATCTTGGATATGAGACCGTACTCTTTCGCCTCCTCCGCGTTCATCCAGAAATCACGGTCGGTCTCTTTCTCCACCTTCTTCAGATCTCTTCCGGTCTCTTTACTGATGAGCTTGTTGATTTTGGTCCGCAGCTTTTCCAGCTCCCTGGCATGAATCTCGATCTCCGTAGCAACGCCCCTTATTCCGCTCAGGGGCTGATGAATCAGATAGTGGGAGTTCGGCAGCGCTATCCGTCTCTCGGCCGGCACCGCCAGGAGAATAATTGCGGCGGCGCTTGCGACGAGGCCCATTCCGATGGTGTACACCTCCGGCTTTATGAACCTCAGCATGTCATAGATAGCATATCCGGCATCGGCGTCGCCTCCCGGTGAATCGATAAAGATCTTCACCGGACCGTCGCCCTGAGCTTCCAGCAGTATCAGCTGGCGAACCACCCTTTCCGCCAGTTCCTTATTGATCTCACCGGACAGCAGAATAGTCCGGGTCTCCATCATTTTTTCGATCAGCATGTCCTGACCCTGTTTCTTTTCATTCTTGTCCTGTTCTTCTTCCTGCATTCTTCCATGACTCAGTATCATACTTACCTCGTGTGTTTTATCTTGGTTTCCCTGTAGTAAGTATACTAGCATTCGAACATTCGGGAAAGTGGATACCGCCGGAAAGCTTGTACAGCCCCGCAGTGAGCGAGCGGGAAGTGATGAGAGCCGCAATCCGTTTGACTTCATCGTTTTATAGTGTATGATTTGTATAGGACCTGTATGTACAGTCTCGCAGTGTTTTATTACAAAAGCATGTTGTATGAAAAAGAGTATTGACTTACCTGCATTGTACCTCTTCGGCTATCCCCGGGTCATGCACAATGGCCAGCCGCTCCACATCCAGCGGAAAAAAGCTTATGCTCTCCTGGCCTACCTCGCCCTCACCCGTAAAACAGCCCCCCGGAAGAATCTCGCCGCGATGTTCTGGCCGGACTGCGACGGTTCCCATGCCCGGGCCAATATGCGCAAGGTACTCTCCTGCATTCACTCCGCCCTGGGGCCGGGGGCCCTACCCGCCACAGCGGAATCCATAGGTCCTCTGAATCGGGACATGATATGGATCGATGTAGGAGCGTTCCAGGAATGCTCAGCCATGGAAACTGCGGGCAGGAGCCTCGATGCCTCTATCAGACGGAAGCGTAAAAGCCAGCTGGAGGAGGCAATAGCCCTCTACACCGCTGATTTTCTCTCCGGTTTCACCATCGAAGCGTGCGACCGTTTTACAGAATGGCAGTTCCTCTCTGCCGAATACCTGAAGCAGGAACTGTGCAGCTGCCTCGAACGTCTTACCGTGCTGTGCGAAGAAGAGGATGACATCCGGCTTGCGGTTGGTTCTTCGAGACGCTTGATCGAAATCGACATGCTGAACGAAGATGCCCACCGTACCCTGATGCGCCTCTACTCGAAGAGCGGACAGATCGAGGCCGCCCTGCGGCAGTACCATATCTGTGAGCAGGTCCTCGATCGGGAACTTGGGATCGAGCCGGACGAGCAGACCTTCGACCTCTTCGAAAACATCAGGCGGACGGGCCGGCCTGCAGAGAGAGCCGGAGAAGAAGCTGCCCTTCGGGATGGACTGCCCGCCGCAGAAGCAGGAACATACCCGGATAAGAGCAAGGAAATAGCCCGGGTCCTCGACTCCATCAGCAGCCGGGAAACGGGGGAACCCATGAGTTCCAACGCGATAAATCTCTGTCTGCTCGGGGATTTTACGCTCCGCTACAGCCAATATCAGGATGGAAACGTTCTTCAGGCCCGCCGCTACTATGGACGCGCTATCCGCAGCAATCCCGGCTGCAGCGAAGCGTACGCCGGTCTTGCATTCTCCTATTTTTCACTTGGAGGATACGGAGTGGATGCCAGGATCAACGAGAGGGGGAAGGTGAGAATCGAGACCCTCGCGAGGAAAGCCCTCAGCCTGGATACCGAATCAAAACTTGCCCGGCTGGTACTGGCTGGCAAAAAGATGGAGTGGGACTTCGACTTCCCCGGAGCGGAGCACATGTTCAGAGAACTCCTGGAAGACTGTCCCGATTACGCAGACGCCCTTGTCTGGTTCTCGGACCTCCTCATGCATACAGGGAGATTCGACGGGGTGTATACCATGCTGCAGCGGGCTTACGCACTTGCGCCGCTGGATATCGCGACGAACTACCGTATGGCGGCGTATCACATGAAAACCGGCTCCTATGAAACGAGCATCAAGTTCGCGAAACTGGCGGACAGTCTCTATCCGGGCAGATACCTGTTGAGGGGCTTGCTGGGGCAGATATATCTTTTCACCGGCGAATATAAAAAGGCTTTAAAAATCGCGGAAGAATGTCTGGCGATGCAGTGGAACAGCGTGGTGATGTACCGATATGTAATGGCCCTCGCCTGCTGCGGTCGGCGAAAAGAAGCTGAAGAAGCGATGCAGCAATTCCTCACCGAATACAGGCGCAGAGGGGAAGAGGACACCTTTTTCGTTGCGCTCGCTTTTCATTTTGTCGGTGAAGATGAAAAATCACTGGACTGGCTCGAACGCTCCTGCCGCGAACGGGATGTATCTCTCATCAGTCTCGCGATCGATCCTCGCTGGGGCGACCTGTACCGGCATCACCGCTTCCAGGCTGTGCTGGAAAGCCTCGGTCTGCCGCCCTGCTTCGACTACATCGAAGAGGTCCTGAACAGAACAAATCTGCCCCGGACTTTTTCAAGATGCGAAAAAAAACACTGATTAACGCTTCTGGAACGTTTCTGCCACGCTGTTGTCCGCTGATCCGGAACGGCGGAGCTGTACTCTCCCGTCATGTACGGGAAACAAACACGATCCGCCGGAACCATATGGCTGCTGCCCTTCGTTTTATGCGCCGCGCTGCTCTGTACGGAATACAGCCGTGCTGCGTCGCCCCATGAATCTGTCTGTCCGGCAGTTCCCCGGGTTGGGAGCGCTGTAGAATGTATCGGGGCCACCGATTTTGAACGGAGCTGTGCGGAGAAGGCCGCCGCGGCAGTAATGGGGATGTACGATCAACTCGGTTTTTCATGTCATAACGAGGAGCCGACCCGGGTGTTTTTTATGAATACGGTATTGGTAGGTTCGAAAAGTATTGACTGGGCCCTCGCAATCTATGACCGTCAAGAAAACGCCGTCCGGGTCTGCCGCTACCGGAGCGATATTTTTCAGAACAACGATCGATTCGACGGCTGCAGCATGAAGGACCTCTATTACTCGATTATAGTTCATGAATTCGCCCACTCGTACAACGAGATGATATCACCGGGCCTGCCGCCTGCAGTTGACGAGGCCGTTGCCGGCTTTGTGCAGTACTCTCTGATGGATCCGGTGCTGAGGGATCGACTGCTCGAGGAAACTGCCGCAGGATTCGGATCATATCGGGAGGTGGTATTGAACAGGTACATCAATGCACCCGATGATTTTCTCGGGTCAGCCTACCTCTACCTGAGGGACCATCCGTCGATTCTGAAGAGGTGGCTCCTCCACCGGGGACCCCTGCCGAAGGACCCTCTGTTTCTATAATGAGACCCGGGGGATACCCGGAATCCCGCCGGCGGCGCCGACGCAATCCGTCGCACCCTGGACAGCGCCGCCTCATTCCTGCTGCTTCGCCTGCCTCTTCTCGTATTGTTCGATAAGAGTCGTGAGATATCGCGACCGCATCTGGGAACCGGCCATTACCTGTTTGACCGGGGGAAGCTTCAGGATGACTCCCAGGATTGCCGCCATGGCCCGGTGGGAGAAGTGGTATTGGTTGTCGAAGATGAGGTTCTGCAGTTTGCCCCGTTCGATTGCCATCAGGACGACCCGGTGGGTGGAGTTTATGGGGGTAATGACCCGCTCGGGACGCTGGACCAGCGTGATGGCCCCGGTCGGGCAGGCACGGACGCAGACGCCGCAGCCGAGACAGATGTCCTCCCGGAGAACGGCGGCTTTGCGGTTCTTTTTCACCGGATCATTGGCGGAAACCAGGGTCATTGCTTCGACGGGGCAGGTACTGACGCATTTCCCGCAGCCGGTGCAGAGATCCCGATCGATGACGGGGATGAAGTTGCTGGTGTGGACCGGCTGCAGGAAGCCGAACTTCCGGGCCGCCACCAGGGCTTCGCAGCAGCAGCCGCAGCAGTTGCAGATAAAATTCACCCCGTTCTGAACATTTTCACCGAACTGCACCAGGTTGTGTTCATAGGCCAGGTCGAGAAGGTCCAGACACTCCGCGGCGTCTATCTGCCGGGCGAAGCCGCTCTTGATCAGTGCCGCCGCCGAGCCGTTGAAGGTCATGCAGATATCGAGCGGGGCGTCACAGGCGGTACCCGCGTGCATCATCTTGTGACGGCAGTAGCATGTGCCTACCCCTATGTGGGACGCGGTCTTCATTACTTCACTTGCCCGTTCGTAGGGCAGAACGTAGAGACTGTGGTCCTCGGGAAGAACGGTTTCGTTTACGAACACCCTGCCGAGCTGTGTCTCGCCGTCCAGGAAGAGATTTTTTATAAAATCCTCCTCCACATTCATGTACTGGTAGAAGAGCTGTCCGAGTACCTTCTGATCGATATCACCCCGGATCCGCATCATGGAGAACTCGAAAAATCCCGCCATGGGAGGAGGCAATACATACACACTCTCTTCCCCCCGGGATATATCGAGAAGGATCGAACGGGAAGCCAGTCTGTCCAGGACCTTCCGCGCATCCTTTTCGGAGCACTTCCACGCCTCCGCGGCTTTAGCGGCTGTGAAGGGTTTGATCGGCAGGAGCGATACCATCTCGGCTTCTTTTTCATCGAAAAGTATGCGCAGTATTTCAAAGAGGGTCTTCGACGGAGGGGCCCCCTGGGGGAAGCGGTTCAGCCGTTCAACGAGATTCTCATATCCGGATTTGAGTGTTCGGTGTGCCATACACAATTCTAATGGGTAATCGCCGGCCGTGCAAATTTTTTCATGGGCCCATTTCCGGAGCCCGCTCTCTTCCATCGCCGGCAATCCCTGTGACACCGCCCCGAAATTTCCTTATACTACGGATATGAAAGCAGGATTAATAGCCGTCGTCGGCAGACCGTCATCCGGGAAATCGACCCTTCTCAACCGCATATGCGGACACAAGGTGTCCATTACCGCGCCCTCGCCGCAGACAACGCGCAACACCGTGCGCGGGATTTTCACCGATGAGCGCGGACAGCTCGTTTTTCTCGATACCCCCGGATATCACAACTCGGAAAGAAAATTCAATATCTATATGAAGAACCTCGCCCGGTCCACTCTCCAGGAGTGCGACATGGTGCTCTACATCATCGACGCCCACAGGACTCCCGGACCTGAGGAAGAGGAACTGATGAAGCTGCTGCAGGAGTCGAAGCACCCTGTCGTAACCGCCATCAACAAGATAGATCTGAATCCGGCCGGGGAAGCACTGGGGAGACTGCAGAAAGAACTGCGGGCCCATCTTCCCAGCTCGCCGGTGCACGCTATATCAGCTCTTGCCGGAGACGGCGTCGAGGAACTTATGACGGCCCTCTTCGGCAACGCCCCGGAGGGCGAACTGATGTACCACGAGGAGTATTACACCGATCAGGAACCCGAATTCAGGATCAGCGAAGTGATCCGGGAGAACGCCGTCAACCGTGTCAGGCAGGAGCTCCCGCATGCCATCTATGTCGAGATCGAGGACCTCGAAGCACGGGAAGAGGAGCTGCTGCTCTGGATCCGCGCGGTCATCAACGTTGAACGGGAATCCCAGAAGGGGATGATCGTCGGGAAAAAGGGAGCCATGATCAAGCAGATTCGCACGGAATCGGAGCGGGAGCTGGCCGAGATTTTCCCCTACAGGATACAGCTCGACCTGCGGGTGAAGGTGGACCCCAAATGGAGAAGAAAGGACCAGCTCCTGAAGAGGCTGATTTATTAGGTATAAAGTTCTAGTGGACGTCCGCCGGGATGTCCAACCTGTTGGCCGCCGCATTTCGGCGAGCATCTTCGAGGGCTTTTCCTCGGGATCTAGTATCGGGCCAGGATCTCCAGAACCTTCTCCCGGCCGACCGTGAGAATGAAGCCCGCCAGACGGGGTCCCTTCTCCTTCCCGATGAGGACCCGGTATACCAGGACGAACAGCTCTTTCGCCTCTACTTCTTCACCGCGGGCGATATCATAGATGGCCGTTCCCAGGCTCTCTTCATCGTGTTGATCAAGCCTGTCGACTTCCGTCTTGAGCTTCATCAAAAGCGCCCTCTGTTTGTCGTCAATCTCCAGAAGGGGATCCTCCCCTGTCTGCAGGCGGAAGCGGAAGTCCTCAGGACTGAATCTCGTGATCCAGTTCCATGCGCAGTTAGCCCTGACCCGCAGCCGTCTCTCCTGCTCTTCATCCAGTTCGAAGAGACCGACAACCATTTCGATATCGCCGGAGTTTATCTGCAGCAGATTGCAGAGGTGGCGGAAAGGAATCTGGACCGGCATCGTGGCCGGAACACCGTGGATCTGGGAGAGTTCATAGATGCGGCTCTCCTTCATCCGTTTCTTCTCGCCTACTTCCTGTTCCCCGAAATAGATCCGCTCACATTTATCGTAGTCTTCATAGATTTTCAGAACATCCAGATCGAATGAGATAGCGAATTCACTGTTGGGCCGCGTGCCGGCAAAAAGATACCGCACCACTTCGGGCTGATAGACCTCCAGCACTTCCGGCAGACCTATAACCTCGCCGCTCGAAGAAGAAATTTTGCCCCCCCGCCCCTTTATCCGGATAAAATCGTACTGGAAAGTCACCGGGGCTTCTCCGCCGTACACATCCTTCACTATTTTGCGGCCCGTGTCGAAGGAACCGCCTTCCGAATGATGGTCCTTGCCCGCAGGCTCGAAATCCACCCCTTCCTTCTGCCACCGCATCGGCCAGTCGATGCGCCATGGAAGTTTGGCCGCGGAAGTCTCCCGCAGATCGATGGTCTCTTCCTGACCGGTATCTTCGCACCGGTAGGTGAGTCCCCACTCGCCGTCCCAGCCGAGAATGGTCGTGTTGTCCTTGTCGTTGAAGGTACTGAAGACCGATACCGGCCACCAGTCGTCCGGAAGCGGATGGGTCCGGTGTTCATTGAGAATGGAGCGGATTATCTCTCTTTTTTCCAGGGCGGTCCTTATACCCTCCGCATAATACCCGCGGCGGTAGCGGGATGCCTGATAGATGTACTCAGGCTCCACCCCCACCTGCGGCAGGAGGTGCTCCAGATCCTTCTCGTTTGCCTCGGCGTAGCTCGAGTAATTCGACCTGGTGTCCGGTACCAGTGTAATGGGTTTGCGCAGATACTCCTGCAGGAGTTCAGGCTGCGGCATGTTCTTGGGGACCTTCCTGAACACATCGTAGTCGTCCCAGGAATAGATGAACCGCACCTTTTTCCCCTGATCTCTCAGAGCGCGGACCACCAGTTCGACCGAGATGATCTCCCGGAAATTACCTATGTGCACCGTTCCCGAGGGAGTAATCCCCGAAGCGCATACATACACATCCTTCTCGCCCTTCTGCCTGATTATCTTTTCGGCGGTACTGTCCGCCCAGTGGTTGGATTGCTTTTTCATAACGCGCAATTATATCGATATATACTGCCTTAATCAATGGAGGGGTGTTTTGATACAGTTTCACTCCCCGGCAACCGAAAAAGTAGTAATAGTCATCAAGAGGTGCGTGTGAAAAATCTTGCGATCATCTTCATCTTGTTTCTGTGTATGCAGGTCTCGGCCGCCGAGAACGCAGTGGCCGCCGAGAACGCCGGATCTGTAGATTCCGCCGGATCTGCCGAGACCGCTGTCTCCACCGGATCTGCCGAGAACGCCGGATCTGCCGGGACCGCAGCGGCCGCCGAGAACCCCGGCTCCGCCGCTTCTTCAGCCGATCAACAGTCAAGCCGGGACAGCCCCTTCAGCCAGACCGGGTATGCCTCCTGGTATGGAGGAAAATTTCAGGGCCGTCAGACCGCCAGCGGCGAGATTTTCGACACCCACAAACTGACAGCCGCCCACAAGACGCTCCCCTTCGGAACCATCGTCACGGTTACCAACCTGAAGAACGGGAAAAAAGTCGACGTGAGAATCAACGATCGGGGACCCTTCGTCAAGGGAAGGATCATCGATCTGTCCATGGCCGCGGCCGGAGAGATCGATCTCCTCGGCGACGGGGTCGGACGAGTGCGAATCGATGTCGCCCGGGCTGCGTCGGGCCCGTTCGAATATGAAGCCGGCCGCCCTGAAGCCGAGCACTATTCCATCCAGGTGGCCTCCTTCCGCGAAGAGAAGAACGCCCGCACGCTGTACACCACCCTGGAATCGAACGGCCTCGACCCCCAATTCGAGTCTTCAGGCGAAGGTTACATCCGGGTAGTAATTCACGGGCTGGACGAGGAGGAACTCGAGTCCGCCATAGACGAACTGAGCAGCCTGGGCCACACATCCGTCCTGGTCCGCCGGCATTTCGCCCGGAACGAAGACTGAACGAAGACTGAACTCTATCTTGCAACTAACACACTCCTATCGTATGATTGCACTCACCGGAAGGAGATCAGACAACCATGGAAAGGCTTTCTTCGCTCAAGAAAAACCGAAAACTGCTCAAGAACCGCATAAAACCCAAAAACGCCGTGCTGTATGCCATGCTCTTTCTCTCGAAAAAAGAGACCCGCTCGTCAGGTTTTAAATTTCTCCACACCATCTGGGCCTACTTCTTCGCCCCTCAGGTCATGACGAAATACCATATAAAAAATCGGCCTGTCGTCTGGGTGGATCATGAACTGGACAGGAAGATACCCTTTCAACCTCACCACGTGGCGATCTATCTGAGTTTTACCCACCTGTGGGTCAAATCGGCGGCCTTTCTGTACCGGGAATTCGGGAAAAAATCGCTGCCGTACATAGCCGGGTTCATCAACAATCTGGGATCACTCTACCGCGAGAGCGCCAAGGTCTACCTTCAGGTCCAGTCCACCACCGACCGTCCCCGTTATCTGGGGAGCTTCTACTTCAAGGTGATTCACCTGCTAGATCCCCATCTGCACTGTATCCCGTCCCTTCACGTGGGAGTGGTCGGCTTCACCTACAGCCGGATCAGCAGACTCATACAGGAGCTTGCCGATGATCCCGCGCAGTACCAGCCCGAGATCGACTATCTGTGGCGGCAGACAATACTGATTACCGACAGCATCCTTTTCATAAAACAGCACAGCGTAAACTGCGTATCCGCGGGCTTGTTTACCCTTACCTCCAATAATTACGGTTTTTCCGAGCAGCAGGCGCACAAGGTGATCGATGCGATGTTCACGGGCGAAGGGAATACCCTCGATGCTGCCGAGGAACTCCGCGTCTACATACGCTCGCTGTACGAATACTTCCTGAAAGAGAACCGGACCAAGTCCAGCGCACGGGTGCTGGTTGACTTCCTGAGGAATTACTCGGAAGAGACCGCCGCTTCGCGTAAGCTGGAATAGCAGGTAAAAAAAAGACTGCCCGGCGGAAGAAGCAACGCTTATCACCGGACAGCCAAAAAATGAAGAGTACGGGAAACTATTTAAGCTGCATATCCTGCCTTGAGAACCTTTACGTTCACCGGATTGAACTTCTTGTTCCGGGCCGATACGGCTTCATCCAGAGCTGCAATAATCGCATCCATGGAGGTAATTTCCGGCTTCAGCGCCAGCAGCTTGCCGACAGCCGCCATATTCGCGGAACGGCTGGAACCTTCCTTGTCGGCTATATCGTTCGCCGCTACATCGACTACGGTAATATCATCCCGGGTCGGCTTCACATCGATCAGGGAGCTGTTGTAGATCAACAGTCCGCCGGGCCGTACCCGCGGCTCAAACTTTACTAACGAGGGGGTATTCAAAACAATTGCAATGTCCGGATGGAACACAACCGGTGAAGCTATCTCTTCATCCGAAATAATTACCTGGCAGTTGGCCGTACCGCCGCGCATCTCGGCACCGTACGAGGGAATGTGGGACACGAATTTGCCCTCGCGCATGCCGGCTATGCAAAGCAGTTTACCTGCTAGGAGTACACCCTGACCGCCGAATCCTGCTAAAATAATCTTTTCAGTCATATCTTTTCCGCTCCTTTACCGATCTCTGAAGTTGCCAAGGGGATAGTAAGGAACCATTACATCCTTAACCCAGTTCGCGCCGGTCTGCGGATCGACTCCCCAGTTGGTCGGACACATTGACAGCACTTCCACGAAGGAATATCCCTTGCCTTCGACCTGGTTCTGCAGCGCCTTCTTGATGGCCTTCTTGGCCTTCATGATGTTCTTGACATCATGCACGGACGTTCTCTCGATGAATACGGGGCGCTCAAGGGTATTGATCATTTCACATGCCCTGATCGGATACCCGACGTCGGAGACGTCACGACCGAAGGGAGTAGTCTTGGTGACCTGTTTTTCCATGGTCGTCGGAGCCATCTGTCCGCCGGTCATGCCGTAGATTGCGTTGTTTACAAAAATCACGGTGATATTTTCACCGCGGTTGGCGGCATGGATGGTCTCGGCGGTTCCGATAGCCAGCAGATCGCCGTCGCCCTGGTAGGAGATGACGATATTGTCCGGGTGAACGCGCTTGATCCCGGTAGCAACTGCCGGAGCGCGGCCGTGGGCGGCTTCACATCCGTCTACATCGATATAGTTGTACGCCAGTACCGAGCATCCTACCGGTGCAATCAGGATCGTCCTGTCCTGAACATCCAGTTCATCGACGGCTTCCGCTACCAGTTTATGTACAATTCCATGGCCGCAGCCGGGACAGTAATGGGTCTTCACTTCCCGGAGGGCGTTCGGTTTTTCATAAATATATTCGTACTTTGCGCTCTTACTTTCCATAGCTCTTGACCCTCCTGATAATTTCGTCGATATCGGGAAGCATGCCTGCCGTTCTGCCGTAGAAGTCGATGTCCATAGTACTGTTCAGGCTCAGCTGCACATCCTCGATCATCTGACCGGCGCTCATCTCCACAGTCAGAACTTTCTTGACTCCCTCAGCCGCCTTTGCGAGTTCTTTCTTCGGGAAGGGCCAGAGAGTAATCGGTCTGAAGAGACCTACTTTCACACCATCCTTGCGCAAAGCTCGGAGGGCGGAGCGGCAGACCCTGGAGGATGTGCCGTATGCTACCAGAAGGTAATCGGCATCATCGGTCATATAGGATTCGGACATCACTTCGTTCTCTTCGATCTGCTTGTAGACTTCCTGGAGCTCGTTGTTCAGCTGCTCCAGAGCATCTTCCGGATTGAGGCGCAGGGAAGCAACGATATTCGGCTTCCTGTTCTTTGCGCCGCTCAGGGCCCATGATTTGTCGAATTTTTTATTTGTCGGTTCCGGAAGAACGACCCCTTCGGCCATCTGTCCGAGGAATCCGTCGCCGAGGATCATGACCACTACCCGGTACTGGTCGGCGATATCGAAGGCCTTAACGGCCAGATCGGCGAGTTCCTGCACGGTGGCCGGACCGAGGGCTACAGTCCGATAGTCGCCGTTGCCGCCTCCGCGGGTCCCCTGGAAATAGTCTCCCTGGGCTCCGGCGATATTGCCGAGTCCGGGGCCTCCCCGCATCATGTTCAGGACTACTGCCGGCAGCCGTGCTCCCGACAGATAGGAGATTCCTTCCTGTTTGAGGCTGATCCCCGGAGATGACGAGGAAGTCATCACACGTGCGCCTCCGGCGGATGCGCCGAAGACCATGTTGATGGCGGCAATTTCACTCTCCGCCTGCAGAAATGTCCCGCCGACTTCGGGGAGCCGCCGTGACATATATGCCGGCACTTCGTTCTGCGGGGTAATCGGGTAGCCGAAATAATGGTGACATCCGGCTATAACAGCAGCTTCAGCAACCGCCTCGTTACCCTTCATAAGTATCTTTTCACTCATAACTCTCTCCCTAGGCGTATTGTAGAATCTTGATTACCATGTCCGGACACATCATCGCGCAGAACTTACACGCAATACATGCATCTTCGTCAATGCAGGTAGCGTAGGCTACCCCCTGTTTGTTGAAGTCGTCTGACATCTTCAGTATGTTCTTGGGACAGGCATTGATGCACAGACCACAACCCTTGCATTTTTCCTTATCGATTTCAGGCTTTCCGCGTGCCAAAGCAAACACTCCTTTAAATTATAAGATATGTTAGGTTTGATATATTATACAATGTTTAGTAAAATAAATCAAAGTGTTTTTAAATAATTTTTGATGCAGATTGGCAGAAGGGCGGCCCTCTGTTATTATTGGCAGTAACAAGGAGCCCCCATGAAGTTCGCTGAATACCTGAAAAATAACATAATCCTGTTCGATGGAGCAATGGGAACCGAAATCCAGAAGATCGAAGTTCAGGACAGTGAATGGGGGGGTTATGCAGGCTGTAACGAGATGCTCTCTCTCAGCGCCCCGCATCATATTACCGGCATTCACCGCTCCTACCTCGAAGCGGGCGCGGATGTTATCGAGACCAATACCTTCGGGGCCAACCGGATCGTGCTGTCTGACTACGGTTTGGAGGAGCGTACCCGGGAGATAAACCGGACAGCCGCCCGTCTGGCGAAGGATGTTCGCGACGCTTACGCGAAAGAACAAGCCGGCGGGACCTCAAAGGGCCAGCGGAATGCCCCCCGTTTCGTCGCCGGAAGCATCGGACCGGGCACGAAGCTGCCGAGCCTCGGGCAGGTCGATTTCGATACCATCCATTTTTCCTATCTCGAACAGGCCAGAGGGCTGATCGAGGGCGGAGTCGACCTCCTCATTATCGAGACCTGTCAGGACATACTGCAGATCAAGGCGGCGGTTATAGCCGTGCAGGACGTTCTGAAGGAAGCCGGTACCGAACTTCCGATCATCGTATCGATGACGGTCGAGAACAACGGGTCCATGCTGGTCGGAAGCGATATTCCCTCAGCGGTGACGGCGCTCGCTCCTCTCGGCGTTGAGATATTCGGCATCAACTGCGCCACCGGTCCGACGGAGATGCGTCCCCACATCGAAGAACTCAGTGCGAGCTTCGATGGGACCCTCTTCTGCATGCCCAACGCCGGTTTTCCGGTACAGCGGGACGGGCGGCTCGTGTACGACCTGCCCCCGAAGGAGTTCGCGGACCTCCTCACCTCCTTCGTGACTGATTTCGGGGTGGAGATTATCGGAGGCTGCTGCGGTTCCGATCCGGGCTTCATCGCCGAATTGCGGAGCCGGATTCCATCCCTGGGGAAGCCGGCGCGGGGGGGGGAATCCCGCCCGACGGGATCAGTTCCTGCCTTGAGTTCTCTCTACAGCCGACAGGAGCTCCGTCAGGAGCCCGCCCCCTTCTTCGTAGGAGAGCGGATCAACAGCAACGGAAGCAAACTGTTCCGCACCCACCTCCTCGAAGAGGACTGGGATGCCGTTACCGCCATGGGCCTTCAACAGCTGAAGACCGGCGCTCACGGAATCGATGTGTGCGCCGCCTACGCGGGACGGGACGAGCGCAGAGATATGGTCGAAATAATACGGCGGCTTACGACCCACATCGACCTGCCCCTGGTGATCGACTCTACCAACCCCGAGGTGATTGAAGCAGCTCTCAAGCTCATCGGTGGACGCAGCCTGATCAACTCGGTCAACCTGGAAAACGGAGAGGAGCATGCCGATCGGCTGTTCGCTCTGGCCCGCAGATACGGGTCCGCCATCATCGCCCTCACGATCGATGAGCAGGGAATGGCCAGACGGCTCGACCGCAAGCTCGAGATCGCCCGCCGCCTGTATAATATCGCAGTGAAAAAACACGGCCTGTCTCCGTCGGACCTGGTGATCGATCCGCTCACCTTCACCCTCGGCAGCGGAGATCAGGAACTCAAGGATGCAGGCTGGCAGACTATCGAGGCCGTATCGGCGATCAAGCGTGAACTGCCCGGCGTACACACCATCCTGGGAGTCAGCAATATCTCGTACGGTCTCAGCCCTCGCTCCAGGGAAGTCCTCAATAGCGTCTTCCTCTCGGAGGCCATCCAGGCCGGCCTGGATATGGCGATCGTCAATGTCCACAAGATCATTCCGGTCTACCAGCTTTCTTCCAGGGAAAAAAAAC
>JBNGED010000003.1:0-1582 GCA_049975605.1 Sediminispirochaetaceae bacterium
GTTCAGGAGGATTCGTAGACAGCAGGTAGCTGGTGAAAAACTGACGGTGACGGGTGAAAAAACGCCAGTTGTTGTAGAAGCTCCGGGGCATGATGTTGCTCCAGGTGATCTGCTGATGACCGTGCTCCAGAGACCCCCCTACCGGAGAACCGTAATTCTTGATGATCGAAACGAAGCCGGAGGTCTCTTTCTGGCTCCTCCACTGGGAGCTGGGCGGCATGTACCCTTCCGAATTGTAGAGGAGCTTGCGTTCCAGTTCCGCAAGCCGCTGCAGCACGATCATTCGGTCTCCGATGGGCATATTGTGCCAGTCCCGTGAATGGTACGAGGAAGTCCACTGGAGGAAATGCATGCCGTAGGAGACGCGCCCGTGGTGGCTCGGGTCGGGATAGAGAGGTTCAATCAGCCAGTCCGGTTCGACCTCGTCCGGCGGGAAAAGGACCGGAAAGAGGTTCTTGTTGATGAAAGTGTAGCCCTCCGACAGCTCGGCCACATCGACGATTCCGGTGGTTTGACCGCTGCACACCGGACAGGAAACCTTTTTAGGAGGCTGTTCCGTTTCACCGCTATCCCTGGTATTGTCATGGGGCCGCTTGGCCCGCTTCGAATTGTAGATGACGAGGGCCCCGTCCCGCGGATCGATCTGGCAGAGCGCATCCGGGGCATGGGAAGGCAGGTCGTTATCGTTGCGGAATAGATCGAAGAGCTGTTCGATATCGATGTCCTCTATACGGCGATTTTCGACCAGCTGTTCGAGGGCTTCAGGGGAGAGGCGGATATCATCGTTCATCGGGATCCATCCCCATCTTCTTCAGAAGCCTTCGGGTCATCTGGTCCCACGTGAAGTACGGCACCGTAATGTCGAGGGCCCGCCGCCCCATAGCGGCCCGCCTCTCTTCATTTTCCAGCAGATAAAGGATTGCCTGCGTGAAGCCCTCTTCGGAATCCGAGGGCACTACTATGCCGCCGGCGCCGATTTTTATTGAAGCGGCTGTCCCGGTATCAGCCGTGCCTGCGGGAGCCGCCGCTCCCGCGGGTGCCGCCGCTCCAGCTGATTCCGCCGGCCTTTCTGCATCACCGCCCGCGCCCGAAGCGGCCGGCAGCTCCTCGTATTCATCGGTGAGCAGGTATTCGTTCACGAAGGGGATCTTGTCGCTTCCGATCACAGGCACCGCCGTAGCGGCCGCCTCCTGGACCGACATCCCGAATCCCTCCATGATCGACGGGGAGCAGTACACGGCCGTGAGGGCATAGAGGAAGGGCAGGCGGGCCGCTTCGTGCCCCAGTACTATGACTGCCTCTTTCAGGCCGAGCTCATCGATGAGGCCCGTCAGTTCGCTGTAGAGCTTCTCTCCGCTTTTATCTATGGAAATCATCAAACGGATATCGGGATGGTCCCGCCTGGCCCGCGCAAAGGCGCGGATGAGCACATCCTTGCGCTTGGTCTGATCGGTCCGGCTGATTTCGGTAATAAAGCGGGACCTATGCAGTTCCTCCTTCGATACGCCGGAGGTCTTCGAGAGAAAGTCCCAGATATCATGGTCCGGATCGATCTCCCGGGGAAAAAACCGCTGCGGATTCA
>JBNGED010000003.1:1592-21594 GCA_049975605.1 Sediminispirochaetaceae bacterium
GGGAGGCAGGAAGAGGCTCATCTCCCGGCCGTAATCTTCCCGCAGGGAATCGCGGATGAGGGAACTCGTGGCCGCTACATAGTCCAGCCTGCTAATGAATTCCTGCTCCGTCGCGATCCGTTCATCCACACGGAGTTTTTCCCAGGTCTCCGGAGGCATGTTCCGCTTCTTGACTGCGCCGAGGGAATGGGGAACCCAGAGATGGGGTACCGGTGAGGGAAGTTTTTCATTCAGCTTAACCCCCAGCAGAGCGGCGTCCCAGTAGTGACTCATAATGACATCAACCTGCTGCCGCTCGCTCTCCAGCATCCCGTACAGCGACTCCACCAGTTCGGGAATCTGCTCCTTCATGTCCTCCTTGCGGACGAAGTCCCGGGTGCTGTCCTCCACGTAGAATATCCGTTCATAGGCATTCTTGTAGCGAAAGCCGGTCCGCGTTTCGCCGGTTTGGGGATGCTGATACCCTCCGCGGTTGACGATGGTGATCTTGTAGCCGAAATCCTTAAGAACATCGGTCAGCTGGTTCACGTACACATTCTGCCCGCCTGTATCCGGCAGACTGGTAATCACGTCCCACTGATGTATGCCGTGGTTGGTAATCATCAGGATGTGTTTTTTCTCCGCTTCGAGGAACTCTTTTCTGAGGCTATCGCCTTTCTGCTTCTGCTCCATACGTTTACTCTCCTTATTATCTTATTTTTTTATTAATGAAAAAAATTATCCGCCGCTTCCCGCAATACAGCCGCGGCATTACTACAGTACATTGAAGTAGCGCAGTCCGTCCCGCACCCCGGCGGCGAAGGACTCCTGCGAGAAGTAATAATCAGAGATGGGATGCTCCTTCTTCAGAGCGAGAAGCTCCGGCTGGGCGTTGGCCACTACTATGCCGCACTGGAATTCGTCGAACATGGAGCGGTCGTTCCCGCTGTCCCCGGCCACGATGATCTTCTCCGCCTCCAGCTTCTGCAGGTTCATTACGAAGCGGATGGCGTTGCCCTTGCCTGCGGCTACCGGAATCAGATCCAGATCGCGGCCGCTGGACCAGACCACCTGGCACAGCCCGTCGCCCTGGTACTCGGCACGGCGGCGGATCTCGGCAACCGCCTCCTCCGGCTTTTCCGCCTTGTCCAGGTAGCAGCTGACTTTCAGTGCCGTGTTGAATTTGGCCGGCTGCATTTCGATTCCCTTGACGCCCTCGATTATTTTCAGCGCTTCATCCCGGGAAAAATCCTCCATCAGGAGGTCCCGCCACACGTGAAGGGGATCCATATCCCGTTCGAAGGGCGGCAGATATATCTCCGTCCCGACCTGGGAGACAATCGCGTCGGCCACAGGGATGCCCTCGTTCTCGAAGCCGTCGATCACCTGATCGAGGCGGCGCCCCGTGGACAGTACGAGGAAGAGCTCCCCGGACGCCCTGAGCCGGTCGATCTCAGCTCTCAACTTGTCCAGGGCGGCGCGGTTCCCCGTCAGAGTGTTGTCGATATCCGATGCCAGAATCCATTTGATACTCATACTGTCCTCCCCGGGATCCATCTTCCTATAAAAAACACAGGGGTCCCGCCTGCATCAGATGTGCGAAGCGGAACCCCTGTGTATCGAGCTTAGAACCCATTACCACAAGGATAATAACAGATCAGTGTGAAATCAAGCCGCGCTCAACGCTCCGAACAGGAGGCCCGCCGCAGTGGACATCCCGACTACCAGTCCCGCGTAGACCGCCGTCTTGCGCCAGCCCAGCTCGCCGCCTATGACCATCAGTGAGGGAAGCGACAGGGAGGGCCCCGCCAGAAGCAGGGCCAGAGCGGGACCCTGTCCCATGCCCGATCCGAGGAGCCCCTCCATGATGGGAACTTCGGTGAGAGTGGCGAAATACATCAGAGCCCCGGCGACGCTGGCGGCGAGATTGGCGCCGATCGAGTTGCCCCCGACCAGTCCTGCAATCCAGCTCTCCGGTATCAGGGCCATGTGTCCCGGCCTTCCCAGCAGGAAGCCGGCCATCAGCACCCCGCCGAAGAGGAGCGGCAGTATCTGCACTGCAAAGTCGCGGCTTGCCGTAGTCCAGGTCTTCAGTTCATCCGAGGAGAACCATTTCATCAGGGCGAAGATCAGAACCAGCGCGAATGAGCCGGTTATCAAGTACTTCCAGCGGTAGACGGCATCCCACAAAGCCGAAGAGCCGTCCGAAGGGGCCCAGTTGATGAAGACCAGGATACCGATCATCGAGAGCATATAGACCGCGGTCTGTCCCAGACTCCGCTCCCTCCGGTCCGAAGAGTAGCTGAACATGGCGGCATTCGTGACCCGCTCGGCATCCTCCCGCCTGTATATGAGGTGCATCATGAGCCCCAGCACCACCGAGAAGAGGACCGCTCCGACGGCCCGTGCGATTCCGAACCTCAGGCCGAGCACTTTGGCGGTCAGAACGATTGCAAGAATGTTGATAGCCGGTCCCGAGTAGAGAAAAGCCACCGCCGGTCCGATACCGGCGCCCTTCCGGTATATACCCTTGAAGAGGGGCAGCACGGTACAGGAACACACCGCCAGGATGGTGCCGGAGACGGAGGCAACCCCGTACGCCAGAGCTTTCGGAGCTTCCGGACCCAGGTAACGGATCACTGACTGCTGATTGAGAAAGACCATCACCGCTCCGGCGATGAAAAAGGCCGGTACGAGACAGAGCAGAACGTGCTCCCGGGCGTACTCTCCCAGCATCAGGAATGCCTCCTGCAGCGCCGAAGATACCCTGGGGGCTTCGAAGGGAATGAAGTAGACTCCGACGAACACCGCCGTCAGCAGCAGGAGGCGGCGGTTCTTCGGCTCAGACCAGAGGGTCCGAATCTGAAGAGTCCCGGTTTTTTCCCTGATCATCTTTACAACAGCTCCTTGACTTCATCCGCGGACAGGACTCTTCCGGTACTCTTGACCTCACCGTCGACAGCAAGGGCCGGTGTCATCATCACTCCCATCTCCATGATTTCATTACCGTCGGTGACCTTGACGATCTCCGCTTCGATTCCGAGCTGGGCGATCGCTTCTCGTGCGGCGGCTTCCAGCTTCTTGCAGTTCGGACATCCTCCGCCCAGTATCTGTATGGTCATAGTAAACCTCCTTCGTATTCCATTCCGGCCGCGGTGCAGCTGGATTCAATCGGCACTGCTGTCATACTGCAGGTGCACCAGGGCCGCTTTCATGGTTTATTGGCAATTTTACCAAATATACAATAAAAGATCAAGACAACATCCAACCAAATATTGACTAAGCCCACCTTTTCACGCAGAGTGTATGTATGACCTCCCAGGAAAAAATCCGATGTGAAGCGCGGGCCGCCATCTTCAAGGCCCTCGGACATCCCACCAGGCTCTTCATCATGGAGAAGCTGCGTGAGAATCCGTATTGCGTCTGCGAACTCACCGAACTCATCGGCGCCGACACTTCCACCGTATCCAAGCATCTGACCATCCTCAGGAACGTCGGTCTCGTGCAGAGCAGCAAGAAGGGGACCACCGTCTACTACAGCCTCACCTGTTCCTGCCTCGTTCAGTTCCTCGAAGGCGCCGAATCCCTTCTCAGGATAAAGGCTGATGCAGACAGGGCGGCACTCGAAGGGCCCTGAAGGTCCCTCAATCCATCCGGCCGCTGCGCTTTTTGAAGCAATTCTCACGGTTTTCTAACACAAACATGACAATCCGGTAACGAATCCGGTAAATATTAGAATCTCACTAAGCTTCTATCAAGGAGAACTGTATGGAAGAAAAGAGCCGGGTACTCTTCGTATGTACCCATAACAGCGCGAGCAGTCAGATGGCCGAAGAGTACCTGCGGAAATTCGCAGGAGATCTCTTCGAGGTCGACAGCGCCGGCCTCGAAGCCGGCGAGCTCAATCCGTATGTCGTGAAAGTCCTCAGGGAGGACGGCATCGATATCGAAGGCAAGGCCACCAGGAAGGTAATCGATCTCTACAAGGCCGGAAATAAATATTCCTACGTTTTTACGGTCTGCAGCCGGGAAGCCGAAGAGAACTGCCCGATTTTTCCCGGTACGGTCCATCGAGTGAACTGGCCCTTCCCCGATCCCTCCAGGTTCACCGGTACGGAAGAAGAGATACTGAACAGGACCCGGGAAGTCCGCGACGTGATCCGGGAAATGGTCCTTCAGTTCATCGAAGCCTACAAGAAGCGGCAGGCCCCTCCCCAATACACATAGAGCCGGCACTTCTCAAAGGAACCGGCTGGATGATCGGCGTGTAGACCGGCGGGATGATCGGCGGGGTCCGCGCCGTTCCCTGTACCCCGCGTAAAAAAAGCCCGCGCTCTCAATGAGAACACGGGCGTATGAAAAGAGTTGAATAGGGTTCTTATTCAGTTACAACCGGGAAGCCCTGATTACTCCATCCCTGAGGGACGTTTGCAGGAGTACCCATTCCTCCTCTGAGGGAGACCGCGTCATAGCCGAGCACCCGGAGACCGGCTACAGTCTGTCCTGCAGTCTGTCCGGTGTAGCAGTATACAACAATCTTCTTGTCCGCCGGCAGTGAGCCGAACTGGTTCTGCATGCCGTCGCCCCAGGGGATATTCTTCGCTCCCTGGACATGCCCGGCGCTGTAGTCTTTTTCCTGTCGGACCGAGAGGACGTATACGTTATCGTCCTGCGCGTCGACAATCTTCTTCAGGTTCTCTTCGCTGATAATATTGGATGCGTACATCGTACCGCTGACATCCGCGAGACCTTCAAAGTAGTCGGTGAACACTTCACGCATCACCGAATCTACCTCGATGCCGCTCTTACCTGCGAATTCGGCAGCTTCCGTTACAACTACGTCATCCACGCCTTCAACCTTCGAGATACCGAGATTCCAGCCGAACCTCACGGACTTTGCGTTTACGCCGATGAAGTTGAGCAGGGCATTTGTCTGGTTCGCAGTCTGTCCCGTGTAGCAATACACCATCACCGGCTTATCGGTGGGAAGGAAGTCGAGGCTTTTCGCGATGGCAGGACCCCAGGGCACGTTCACAGCGCCTTTCACGTGGCCGGCTTCATACGCATCCGCCTGCCGAATATCAAGTATCAGCATATCTTCACCGGAGCGGACCATCTCGACAAAATCTTTTTCTCCGATCATGTAGTTCTTGTTTGCCGAAATGTTGGAGAAATGCTCATCGATTACTCCCTGGATAACCTCGACCTTTGAGACCGTCTCCTCGGCCTTGGGCTCTTCCTGGGCAGCCTTCTCGCCTTCCTGACCGCAGGAAACGACGAACAGAAGCGCCATAAGCAGTACAATGCTTACCACTGCTTTTTTCATATAGTAATACCTCCGAAATATTTTCTGACGGTTCCACGAACCGTGTAATTACAATTCTCTTCTATGATTCTCTCTTCTACGATCCGTCCTGTACCGATGGTACGGGACCTCCCGCCTGTTCCGGCTTCTGTACCGGCAGACTCGGTTTGCTCGACCACTCCACCCATGCGCCGTCGTACAGCTTCAAGTTGCGGTACCCTGCGTTGTACAGCGCCAGATGGGTCTGAGCGCCGCGGATGGATGTCTTGCAGAACATCATCACGGTGTCATCCGGTTCGATGCCGAGCTCGAGGTAGTTGATCCGGATCTGATCAACCGGCTTATAGGTGCCGTCGCCGAAGTTGTTGTTCTCGAAGTTGAAGTGGATCGACCCGGGGATAGTTCCTTCCTGGTACTCTTCGATGGTGCGGGTATCGATGATGCAGGTATCCGCATCCGGATTGTCCACCTGGCCTTTTACATCCTGCAGGGTGGCCATCATGGAGTCGTCGAAGGCCTTGGCGGTATAGGTCGCGGGGCTAATGTTGACCCGGTCGCTTCCGATCGCGGCTCCTGCCCGCCTCAGGGCGTTCAAACCGCCGCTCACGACTTTGACCTTATCCGGTGCATGACCGTAGGCCAGCAGAGTCCACCACAGCCGGGCGGCGTCCATGTTCTTATTGTTGTCATAGATCACCACGGTGGTATCGTTGGAGATACCCTTACTGCCCAGTACTTTTTCGATCTGCTCCTTCGAGCCGACAAGGTTGGGATAGGGTTCCATAACCACTATTTCCGCTCTGCTTATGTTAACTGCCCCTTCAGCATGTTCCATCTGGTAGAAGTTCCCATTCTGGGTGTCCACCAGAACGACATTATCTCCACCTGTCAGAGCGAGGGCCTCATCAGCTTCGATGATGGAGTTGCCGTTTTCTGCGAAATCCGGTCCACAGGACACGAAAAGCAGTACACTCAGGGCCATCAGGAAACCAACGAAGTTGCGCAGCATTCTCATTTCTCACCTCCACGCATTTAATGCTTAAAAATAACTAATAATTTATATTTACACTTTTCTTTTTATAGATGGTATTATATATATAATAGTGATGAATTTACAGAGTAAACCTCACTTTTTTAGTAACTTTTTTATTTTTTTTAGTTATTTTGTCGTAAATACCCTGTTTCTATCACAATTTCCATTCATTCATAGCGACGAAAGCTGGCTGAGCGGTTTAACCCAGGCAATAATCGAGTTCAAATCCCTCGCGGCGACCGAACCCTTCTTCGACCTGCTGCCCAGATATCCCCATGCAATCAAGGTAGTCTTTCATATTCTGCAGATGCCCTTCCTGATGCTGTTTGGCTTCACGCCCTTCGCCGCGAGGCTGCTCTCGCTTACGGCCGGAACGGTCGCCCTGTGGATTTTCTACCGTCTCCTCAGACGATGGGCCCCCTCCGCCTCAGTCCCGGTAACGGTCCTCCTGGCAGTCGATATACAGTTCATCTATGCAGCCCGCTTCGCCCGGCAGGAGATCCTGCTGGTACTCTGTCTCGTGCTGGCCCTGTTCTTCTACAGCAGGGGGCTGGTTCAGGGGAAGCTGCCGGAAATAGAGCCTGACCCGGAAACGGGATCTGATCCGGCCGGCCATGCCGGTCATGCCGGCCGCACAGGCCATACCTTCCGGCACCGTCTCTCCGCCGCTCTTATCGGACTGAGCATCGGCATTCATCCCAACAGCTTCCTGATCGCCCTTCCCCTGGGGGCCTTCCTGCTGATCGATACCGCCCAGCCCCTTCTTACAGAAGGCGCGGGATCACAAAGGTTCCGCTCAGCGTTCCGTCGGCTGATTGAGTATGCCGCGATCCTCAGCATCTTCGCCGTCCTCTTTGTCGGACTGAGCTTCCTGCTGGACCCCCGGTTTTTCAGCCACTACAGCTCCTTCGGCGACAGCGTGGGAGTCGGAGAGCCCCTCTACATGAAGCTTTTCCGTTTCCCGGACTTCTACATCAAACTGTACCGGCGTATCAGCGGCACCTATTACACCCCGCTGATCCAGCTGCAGTTCCTCCTCTTCGCCGCGGCGCTCCTGACGGCCCCCTTTGTCATGGTTTTTCACCGGGCGGCCCGGCTGCCTCTGCTCAAGGTGCTGACCGCCATTCTACTGATCAACATCGGGACACTTGTTCTGGGAAAATACAGCCAGCCCAGTATCATACTCCACTTTCCCCTCTACTTCCTCCTGATCGGGACCATCCTGCACGCCATGTCGGAGCGGTATCTTAGAAGGCGGCCTGCTGCACTGCCGGGCCGGCATATCCCCGCCCCGACAGTGCTTATCGCGGCTGTTCTGCTGACAGCCGCTTCGCTGGTCAACACCGGGTACAATCTGGCCCTGGAGTTACATCTCATCGGACCGAAAAGCTCCGTACCCTTCGAAACTTACCGCAGCTACACCCGGAATATCGGCTCCTACGTTCCCGCGGACGCTCCGGTCCTTGCCAATCTGAACAGCGGATACTATTTCGACCCCGGCCGCCTCCGTGACTACCGCAACCTGGTCTATCTCGACGATGCGGGGCTCTCATTCGAACAGTACATCCACTCCAACGGGATACGCTACATCGTCTATCCCGAGGAGATGGACATCATCAACCAGCGCCGGCCCGTATGGAACATCCTCTACGGGAATGTTCACGAGTACTATGATGAGATGCAGGATTTTCTTGAAAAAAAATGTGTTCCCGAGGGTGAGTTCGAATCTCCGGTGTACGGAATGCGGATCGTCCGCTACAGCGGAACCCGCCCCTGGCGTGTCAAAATATACCGGGTGCTCTACTGAAAATGGCCGGGATCGTCGGTGCCCTCCCGTCCGAGGAGGCTGAAAATCCGCCGATAATACTCCCTGAAGGCCGGTTCCTGCGGTGAGCGGGGCCGGGGCAGGTCGATATCAAGGATGAGGCTCTGAACGGGATCGTCCCCTGAACAGGCACCCGTACCGGCGGCTCCGGCCGTACCGGTCTCGCCGGGCCTATCCGCCGTATCGGACCCGCCGCCCTTCCCTGTCGTGATCTCAGGCAGGCGCATGACCATAATCCTGTCCGCCAGTATCAGGGCTTCGGAGATGTCGTGGGTCACGAATACCACCGAGAAGCCGTGTTCGTCCCACATCCGCAGGAGGAGCCCCTGGAGTTCTTCCCGCTTCTGTGCATCCAGGCTGCCGAAGGGTTCGTCCATCAGCAGGATCGGCGGCCTGCTGACCAGCGAACGGGCCAGGGCGATCCGCTGTTTCATCCCCCCCGACAGCTGGTAGGGGTAATACCGCCGGAATTCATACAGACCGACCTCCCGGAGGATCTCCTCCACCCTCCCGCCGATATCCCGCGGTCTGTCCGGGTCCCTTCGCGCCGCGGGGACCTCCGGCACTGAGTTCTTTCCGCCGGTCTTTCTTCCGCCGGAGCTCCTTCTGCCGGTTCTTCCTCCCCCGGCCTTCAGGGGGAAGGCCACGTTGGACCAGACCCGCTTCCAGGGGAAGAGCTGGTCGAACTCCTGGAATACCATGACGGCATCGGGGGACGGCGACTGGACCGGCAGCCCCTGACGGAAGACACTTCCGCTTCCGGGGACCAGAAAACCTCCCAGAATTTTGAGGAGAGAGGTCTTCCCGCAGCCGGAGGGCCCTACCACCGCCAGGAATTCCCCTTCATGCAGGGTCAGATCAAGGCCCTGAAAGAGACACGAGTGCCGTCCGTAGCGGAAGCCGATCTTCCGGGCTTCGAGCAGCGGTACCGGGCTCATCTGCTGACCCCCCATTTTCTGATGGTTGCCCGCTCCACTGCATCGAAGAGGTAGGATTCGAACAGTACGCCGATAAGCATGATCACCAGGAGCCCGGCGAAGAGTCCCCTGGTGTCCATGAATACCCGTTTTTGAAAAATGTACCACCCGATTCCGCCTCCGCCGCCGGCGGCTCCGAAGACCATTTCGGCGGCTATCAGGGCCCGCCAGGCCCGGGCCCATCCGATCCGCATTCCCGCCATCATATGGGGAAAAATTCCCGGCACGATCAGGTGGACCGCCGTCCGTGCCGGATTCAGCCGGAAATTACGGCTCACATCGTAGAGATGCTGCGGAATGGTCCTGATCCCCGCGGTAATGCTGGTGGTGAGCGGCCAGAGAACCGAGTGGACGATGATCAGCAGCACTGCCGTGTGCCCGACTCCGGCCCAGAGAATCACGATGGGCAGCAGTGCAATTCCCGGAAGGGGATGCATCAGCGCAACCAGCGTATCCACCGTCATCCCGATGTGTCTGTTCGCGTGCCCCGCAAGACTCAGCAGCAGGGCCGCCGCGAGCCCGATTCCGACCCCTTCTCCCACGATCAGGAGAGAATATCCGATCCTGCCCGGAAGAACTCCCCGGCCTAGGTCGTATATCAGTGTCCGCACGACCTCGCTCACAGGCGGGAAGAGCAGCGGAGAGACACCGCTCAGCCTGGCGGCGGCTTCCCAGAGGACCAGCAGCAGGAGGACGATACCTGTCTGACGGCGCCTTCGGCCTCTTTCCGGCCCTGAAGCATTCATGCTCATTCCACCTCTTCCACTAAATCGCGGTATTCGAAGTCCCTTTCCAGATAACCGCTGGCTCTCATGAAGCTGATGAACTCTTCCAGCCCCTTGAGGCTCCTGCCGTAGCTCAGCCCCGGCCAGTCCAGGTACTCCCTCAGACTCTGTTCGTCGATACCGTACTCCCCGGCCAGAAGGGCGACGGCCTCTTCCGGTTCATCCCTCAGGTAAGCTTCGGAGCGATCCAGCGCTCTGCGCAGGGCCCCGGCGGCCTCCGGATCCTTCCGCAGCAATCTATCCAGAGCCGCTCCTACAATAAAGGTGAATTCACCGCCCATCGCCTCCGTGCCCGACAGGACCTGGCGCATTCCAGGCGCAGAGAGCTCCTCCATGAGGTAGGGAGGGCTGGTGAAGTGGGCGCTGATATCGCGCCGGCTGAGCAGCGCCTGCATACCGTCAGGGTGATTCATCGTTATCAGGTTGTCGTCGAGGGCCGTGGCGCTGCCCAACTCGCGCTCGCAGGCCATACTCAGCAGAATGTGCTGAATACTTCCCGGCTGCGGCAGGGCTATCCGGTCTTCCGGTCCGAAATCCGCCAGATTTCGAATCTCCTCCTTCCAGGTGACCAGTCCCAGGGGGGCCTCCGAGAGTCCGGTGAAGATCTTCCACTCCATCCCCCGATCGTAGCCGATAAGGAAGGGCGGAATTCCCATGAAACCGACGTCAAGCCTGCCGGCCAGCATCGCTTCACGGATGGCGGCGGTATTCCCGAGACGCTGCCAGTCGATCCTGTAAGCCGGCAGTTCCTCCTCGAGGTAGTCCTTCCGCCGCATCACCTGCAGCGGGGCGTAGGCCAGACCGTACTGCTCGGCGATTCGCAGAACGGGACGCTGAGATCCTGCATCCGGAGCCGATCCTTCTTCAGATGCAGGAGCTTCCCCGCCTGCCGGTGCGGTTCCGTTTTCCCCGGCGCCGCAGGCAGCCAGCAATGCAGGAAGAATGAACAGTGCAGTCAGCATCACGATCGCGGTAATGGACGCGGCGGTGATTTTTTTCAAAAAAGACTTCATATCCTCTCACTCCAGCATGCTTTCGGCGGAATAGTCGATGACCCCGTTGCGGCCTGACTGATCGAATATTCCAAGCCGTGAGTAGGCTTCCCGGATCGCCCGGTTCACCGACTCCTTCGTACTGCCCTTAATGATAATATAGCCGGCCCTTCCCGTCGAATTCCGCATAGGTCCGACCGCGCGGCCAGGCGGCAGCAGGTAAGCGGCACGGTGTACACCGGACACGGCGAGCACATCCTCCACAGGAGCGGTACCGGCGACCTGCATCGGACGGGTAAAAAAGAGCAGGACCGCCATGCAATCCCGGGAGGGATACCGATAGGACCCGAGGCCGAAGCAGTCCCGTTCGAAGCATTCCCGCAGGACCGGACCCGATTTTTCCCCCAACGCCTCGAAGAACTGAAGGGCATCTATATCAACTCCCGTCAGGAGGGGTATGAACTCGTCCTCATAGGCGCCGCCGATCCGGCAGGCGATCTCGTTGACCCTGACGCCCTCGGAGCCGATCAGCATCTGGAAGTAGAGGGGCCCCCGGCGGATACCCATCCCGCCCACGATCCGCCGGGAGATGTCGATGATCTCCTCTCCCCGTTCATTGTAAAAACGGCTGGGATAGGTGTGGGCGATGCAGACGCCGATGTGGGGATAGAAGGGCATGGTACGGCGGTCGGTGATGGTGAGGGGATATACCTCGCCGTCGCGGACCCAGCCGCTGAAGGTGATCTCCCCCCCCGGGTAGAACTCCTCGACGAGGGCGTATCCATCCCGTGAATACTGCAGCGTATCCGGCAGGTAACGGGACACCTCTTCGGCCGTCTCCAGCCTCACTACCCCGCGCTGCCCCTGGCTGTCCACAGGTTTGAGAACGTACGGCCCCGGCAGTCCCCGGAGATCTTCCGCCTGAAAGCCCCTGTCGACTACCCGGTAGGGAGAGTGCGGGACCCCGCACCGTTCGAGGGCCGGCTTCATCCAGCGTTTGTTGGTGACTGCGAGGGCCTGTTCCGGCGTCAGCGCTCGGGGCAGTCCCAGCCGCCCGGCAGCCCTCGTAACGGTGAGGACCGGCTGGTCCGTTCCCAGGGTCGTGATTCCCTCCGCCCCGTACAGGAGGGCAACCTTCGCGGTCGCGTCCGCGTCGAAGGTGTCCGCCGCCGCAGGATAGTCGGCGATCTGCATTCCCGGGGCCGCCGGATCACGGTCGCTCACTATGACTTCGATTCCGAGAGACTGCGCCTTCCGGATGGCATGGAGTTGTCCGCCGCCTCCGCCAACTATCATCAGCCGCACGGTGTCCCGGCCTCCTTCGTCCAGGCGATGCTCCATCGGGCCCCTCCTGATTTTTCCCTCCATTTCCCCGGGAAAAAAGGACAGTACAGCAGAATCCCGGCAAAGGCCCCGAACAGTTTGCGCAGGGGATAGCGGCTGTGACGCTCTCCGGCGTGTTCGTAGGCGACGGGTATCCCCGTGATCCGACCGGTCCGGCGGAAGAACTCCGCCGAGAGGTACAGGAATCCCTCCGGTTCGCCCGCTACACTCCTGCCGAGCTCCGCCGTAAAGGCCCTGAAGCTGGTGGGCTTGATTCGCCGGGCCCGGGAGCCGAAGATCAGCAGGAAGAGCAGGTTCCGGGCCGCCGACCCGATGCTTCTGAAGCGCCGTCCGTATCTTTCCCGCGGCACTCCGTAGACCAGGTCCCATCCCTCCGACAGCTTCTCCAGGAGCCGGGGAATGTCTTCCGGCCGGTGCTGCAGGTCGTCGTCGACCGTTACGATGACCGTGCCTGAGGCGGCGGCGATGCCGCAGAGGGCGGCGGCCTGCTGGCCGCTGTTTTTTTCCAGACGGATGAGCTTCAGATTGAATGCCCCGGGCGCTGTTTTACCCCCGGGCGTTGTTTTACCCCCGGACCTTGTTTTACCCCTGACCGTGGATTTTTCCCCCAGCGCAGGTCCGGCCGGTTTCCGTAAGAGACAGCTCTGCACCCAGCTCCAGATCACTCCCGAGGTATCATCGTCGGACCCGTCGTCGACCATGATCAGTTCGCTGCGGCCTTCATACCTGCAGAGAACGGGCCTCATCCGGTCGAGGAAGGCAGTGATGTGGTATGCGCTTTGATAGGTGGGAACGACTACAGACAGCTCTACGTGATATTCCATATCGTAAGTCCCGCCAGTATAACAAGGGCCCCGGCGATATGGTAGAGGGTAATCCGTTCGTGCAGAAGGAGGTGTCCGGAGAGCACCACGCTCACGTAGGTCAGCCCGGTGAAGCTGTACCCCACGCTCAGGTCGAGGATGGAAAGGGCATACATGTACAGGAGGGGCGCCAGGACCACCGAAGCGCAGCCGAGCAGGAGGTACAGGTTCAGCATGCTCCGCACCAGGGCTGCAAATCCATTGCGGAGGACGATCTTTACCGCGCCTCTCTTTACCAGGAGCTGCCCGAGGGTGTTGAGAAACACCATCAGAACCAGAGCGGCGTATGCCTTTATCATTGAGCGGCTCCCGGGTGATTCTCCGGTTGGGCTTCCTGTTGAGTTTCCGGCCGCTCTTCATCCGGGGCGGATGCTCCGCGGTGCCCCCCCTGTGAGGACAGCCGGTTTTCCCCGATCGAGATCAGAACAACCCCCGTAATCAGCAGCATCGCTCCAACTGCCTTGGCGGGTGTCGGTTCTTCCCGGAACAGCACGAAGGAGACCGCCAGGACCAGGATGTAGCCGATACTCATCAGAGGATAGGCGACCACCAGCTTGAGCCTGCGAAGAAGAAATATCCAGAGAAGCCCCCTCAGCATGAAGAATGCGTAGGTGCCGAAGATAAAAACCAGGACCATCCGGTCCGGTGTCTCCAGGTTCCTGCCGGCCATTTTCGCGCAGATCTGCCCGCCGACCAGGAAGATATACGAAAATAGAAGGAGGAGCATAATAATGAGTGCGGAACGTTTGCTGCATGTCATGAGAAGTCATCGGGGACGTGAAGGATCTCGCGGGGTTTGCTCCCGTTCTGGGGCCCGACGATGCCGCGATCTTCCATCTCTTCGATGATACGGGCCGCACGGTTGTACCCGATCTTGAGCCGGCGCTGAAGATAACTCGCCGACGCTTTTCCGGCGGATACGACGATCTCCACGGCTTTTTCCATGAGGGGGTCTCCGGCGGATCCCATCTCGAGGTTCCAATCCTCCTCGTCCTCATCGAAAAATATCTCGTCGTCGATATAATCCGGCTCACCGAGGGTGCGGATGTAATCGGTGATGTTTTCCACCTCCTCCTCGCTCAGGTAGGCGCCCTGGATCCTGACCGGATGGGGGTTCCATGCGGTCGTGAGGAGCATGTCGCCCTGTCCGAGGAGCTTCTCCGCTCCGACGGTGTCGATGATGATGCGGGAATCGAACTTCCCGGCCACCATGAAGGCGATCCTTGACGGTATATTGGCCTTGATCAGACCGGTGATCACGTCGATGGAAGGCCTCTGCGTGGCCAGAACGAGATGGATCCCCACAGCACGGCTCATCGCGGCCAGCCGTGCCAGGGTGGACTCGAGTTCCTTGCCGCTGGTGGCCATCAGGTCGGCGAACTCGTCGACGATCACGACGATATACGGCATGCGCTCGGTGGCGAGCCGCTTGCGTTTTATCTTGTTGTTGAAGGACTGAATGTCCCGGACGCCGAGGGAGTCCAGAAGACTGTAGCGCCTTTCCATCTCATAGAGAAGGTACTGCAGGACCTGGAAGGCCTTCTTCGGTTCCGTGATGACGGGGGTGAGCAGGTGGGGGATATCGTTGTAGAGCTTGAGCTCGACGATTTTCGGGTCCACCAGCACCATCCTCACCTCGCTCGGGCTCCGGGTGTAGAGGATGGAGCAGATGATCGAGTTGACACAGACCGATTTCCCCGAACCCGTAGCCCCGGCGATGAGGAGATGAGGGGTCTGGGTCAGGTTGAGGATCTGGGTCTCCCCGGTAATGTCCTTGCCAAGAATGATGGGCACGTCCATCTCAGCTTCCTGAAAAACATCGCTCTGCAGCATTTCCCGGAAAGACACCAGGGAACGTTTCTTGTTGGGCACCTCGATCCCTACCGCGTGTTTGCCCGGAATCGGGGCAACGATCCGCACTCTGCGGGCGGCCAGCCTGAGGGCGATGTTGTCCGCCAGATTGACGATCTTCGAGAGCTTGACACCCGGCGCGGGCAGGATTTCGAACATGGTGATGACCGGTCCCTTCTGGATCCCCGTCACCTCCGCCGAGATCTTGAACTCCTCCAGGGTATTCTTGAGGACCTCCGCCCACTGACGGGTCTCATCATCAATCACCCAGTAGTGCTGATCGGGATACTCCTGAAGCAACTGGTCCTCGGGCACCTGGTAGTTGGCATAGGTGAACCGTCTTGCCTGCGCTTCCGCGGGCGCCCCCTCAATGACTCCATCAGCGGCTTCTTCTCCCGCCAAACCCTCGTCCGGTCCACCTGTCTCATTCGCTTCATCCGCCTCGGGCAGTTCCTCGATCAATTCGTCACCGTCATCCTCATCAGGCATGCCGCCGGCCGGTATGCCGCTGCCGTCGCCTGATGGCGCGCCGGTCATCTCCTGGGCCTGGAGCCGTGCGTCCGCCTTGGCTTGTCCATCCGCCTGATGCTGCTCATGTGATTGGACCCGCCACTCCGCCCCGTCCTGCCCGTCCGCCTGAAGATTCTCATGGGCCTTGAGCGGCGGCAGCTCGGGAATGTCCGGGAACGATATACCCGCCTGCGGCGTGTCGAAGCGCTCCCAGGCCACTTCATCGGACTGATCACCGGCCGCCGGCGCAGCCGGCATCTCAATTCCGCCTCCGGAAGTCCCTGATTCACCGGCTGATGCCGCTGCCTCAGGACTATCCTGAGCAGCCGCTTCGTGATCATCCGGAGAAGCCGGCTGTTCAGAATTCTCGACTTCATTGGTCCCTGCAGCGCGGCCGGGTTCTTCGGCGGGCTCCTTCGGCCCCTCAAGGAGTTTGGTATCTCCGGGCGTAAAAAATCGCAGCCCGTAGAAAAAATGCATGGTCAGAACGTAGATCGCCAGTATTTCGGCCATCCCGAGCAGCAAAAGCATCGAAGCCGCCACCCGCGGACCGAAGGTGTCCGCCAGCAGGAGCGCCGCCTCCCCCTGCGTCCCAGTCAGCAGCTGGGAAATCAGCGCGAAGGTCAAAAGGGGCAGCACCGCCGTCGTGAGCACGAAGAGGAGGGGCTTGTGCAGCCTGGCCCGCAGCAGCATGACGGTCACCGCGATGAGATAGAAGGGAATATAGAGGGAAAGATACGAGTAGCTCTGGAAAAAAAAGCGGCCCGGACCGACCAGAAAAACCGGGAGCCGGTCCACCCCCGCCATGACGGCGCCAAGAGATGCAAGAATGAATATGCCGCAGATAAACGTTGTCAAGGCGACAATATACGTCACAACACGATGCTGCACAGAGTCCTCCTCTTTATATCTATCGGATAATTTCTGAATTGTTTGAACGGCAGTCTTAGAAGAAAAACAAACCGAATATACCCAGGGGAACCAGATAGAAGGTAAAATAATACAGTCGCCCCCTGCTCACGAGCTTCAACAGAAGCATGAGGCTTAGAAGCCCTACTATGAAGGCCGCCGCGAACCCGGCGGCGATCTTGAGCGGTGTCATGGAAACGAACAGGGTATCCAGGTCCTTCAACTCCAGCAGGAGGGCCCCCAGGATCGCCGGTATCGATATGAGAAAGGAGTATTCCCCCGCCTTTTCCCGGTTCATGCCGCTCATGAGGGCCGCCGAGATAGTGATTCCCGACCTTGAAATACCGGGCAGCACGCCCAGTCCCTGTGCGAAGCCGGTCACTACTCCCTGTTTCATACCGATTGTACCGTAATTGATCGTCCCGCTCATATACCTGGTCAGCCAGAGAATCACTCCGGTAACGATGAAGAGAAATGAGACCAGCTTGATGTGCGAACCCGCGTCGAGCCGCTCGATCCCCAGCCCCATCGCCCCGGTAATGACGGTCGCTACCAGAATTATACCGAAGAGTCGAATATTTTCCGCGTCCTCCTCGTTTTTCCTTCCGGTCAAAAGCCTTCCCAGGGAGAGGAGAATCCGGCCGATCCTGTCCCGGAAAATAATCAGCACCACGAAGAGAGTCGCAACATGGAGGATTACATCGAACAGGATCGGAATGTCCTGAAGCTGCATGAACCGGCGGAAGACCACCAGGTGTCCCGAACTCGAGACGGGCAGGAATTCCGTCATCCCCTGCAGGGCCCCCAACAAAACCGCCTGTGCGTAGGTCATAATTACTCCTTCCTTCCGGTTGTCTGTCTACTGCTGCTCGTCAAAAAAGAGGCTGATAATCCGCCCGTAATCCAGTGAATAATAAAAACTTCCGTACAGTATGGATGAAACGAGGACCTTTCGTCCATAGTGGGACGTTTCGGCATAGGGGATTTTTTCCAGAAGCATGTCCCCGGGAAGATGGGGATCGGACCGCACCCATCGCCGCACCCGGGTAATTCCCCCGTTGTAGGAAAACAGGGCCTGGCTGTAGGTCCCGGTCCTGCCGATCAGGTGACGCAGGTACCAGGCCCCAAGCCGCAGGTTCACCTCCGGATCGGTAAGGTCTTCCGCCTGTATCCCGATACGGCCGGCTACATCCCTGGCGGTGGCCGGCATGAGCTGACTCAGCCCTACCGCTCCCGCTGCCGAAGATATACCGGCATCGAAGAGACTCTCCTCCCTCACGAGGGCATAGAAGATGTACTCCGGCAATTCGTATTCACGGGTCAGCGGATCTATTATCTCGAAGAAGGCCCGCGGATACATACGTCGGACATCTTCGGCATTCAGTTCCGGACTGTTTTCCAGACAGTAAGAGTTGAAGAGCCGTATTGCCTCGAGGTAATCTTCCTCCTCCTGCAGCGAGTCGCACCATCGCCGCACGGTGTCGAAGGGCAGGAAGTGGAAAAAATCACTGTCGGAACCGTAGCGCCGATACGCCTCCCTTGCAAGTCCGAAACGCATAAAACCCTCCAGCAGGGCGTTCTCCTGAACGGCTTCGCCGGCCCGCGCCTCCTCCGCTGCTTCGCGGACAGTATTCCACGAACGTGTCGCCCCGTTCCCGGTGAGGGACCACCTGATATCCTGCCGGGCGCAGAAGCCGGCCGGATCGAGCACCGAGGGTTCGAGCCGTCCATACCGCTGTTCCAGTCTGTATGCCGCCATGAAGCGGTAATAGAGGCCTGAACCCGCCCCGCGCGCAGTATTCACCGCTCCGAGAAGCCAGGCCCTGATCCGCTCTTCATCGATCGGATCTTCGCCATTCCCATCTTCGCCGGATTCGAGAAGGCCGAGCTCCGCCGCTCTGGCGGCAATGTAGCAGGCCCTGGCGGCAGCTGTATTCATGATATTCCCGTTGAGAATGTCCGCCGTGCGGGCGATCAGGTCCCATCTCTCGTACCGTACCAGTCCGTCGATCAGGGTGAAGAGCGCGTCGTTGTAGTAGCTGTGGTCCTTCCAGTGAATCAGGTGGGACGGCAGCTCCTCCACCGCCTTCGCGTAGCCGGTCCTGAGAAGACTGTCAAAGATGTACCATCGAATGCGCTCCTCCTCCGAGGGCGGACTCAGTTCGAGAGCCTCCGTGTAGTGGTTCACCGCCGCTGAAAAACGACCGAGTCTGCGTTCCAGATACCCCAGTGTCTCCAGGAGCCAGAATCCGATATCACCCGGCTCATCAGGCGCCGGCCCGGTTACTCCGTCAATCGTATCCAGCAGCGCAGCGGTTTGACGGGCGGCATCGGCGACATTCCCGGAGTAGACCGCGCTGAGGGCATATTCATCCATCACCACACCCGTGCAGTACCTCCGAAGGTCCCTGTCATCCCCACACTCAAGCAAGAAGGCCGCGTAGCCCCGGTAGGCGGAGATATAATTCGCCGCACGGTAGTTATTCTTTGCAAGCAGAAGGTTCCGCTCCCCCTCCCCGAATGTGCCGCCGGACGCCACCGCATCCCACAGTTCCCGCGCATTGTCCCTGTCCGGACCGCCGTTGCTCGAGGCCTGCCGGGTCGCATCACCGAACAGTTCATCCGGCAGCTGTCCGGAAGGAGCTCCGGCAACAAGCTCCAGGAGCAGCTCCTGCCAGCCGTCCCGGCCGCGGCCGTAGAGGGAATACATCCTGAGAAAGAGGTATTCCTCCCGCAGTCCTTCCGCTTCGGGCCGCTGGAAGATAACTTCATGTTCCTCCATCAGCTTCTGCAGCTCCCTGAAGCGGCCGCCGCGGTAGAGCCCCATACCGCGGCTAATCACGTACCCTGCCTGCGCATCGCCCTGTGAAAGGTACCGTCCGCTTTCCTTTTTCAGCCCGCGGAGATCACCCCCGGCCAGCAGCAGCTCGAGGTACTCCTGCCGGGCGTAACTCCGCACCGGCGAATTCTCCATCTCCGCGGCGTGGCGCAGCATTTTCCCGGCGGCCTCCCCGTGCCCCTGCTCCAGAGCATGCAGCGCGAGAAAATAACTGCTCCCGCTCCCGTACCTCACCAGTACGTCGGGTGAAATGGAACCTTCTGCTATTGCCTTGAAGAGGGAGGGAGATCCTTCGCCGCGGTCTGAACGTATGGACTCGAGCAGCGCATCGGGATTGAGAGGTGTAAAGCTCTGCCCGTGCAGCCTTACAGGCGTGACGGAGGCTGAGAATGCGATTAATAGAAAGATGAGGATCTGAAGGAATAAGGGGTGCAGCCTATCTTTTTGGAATAAAGATACTGTCTTCTGCGAAAATCTTGTCTGGATTCGGGATCTCGTTTTCGTCTGCAATCTGGTCATACAGCCACGGGTTGTCGTAGAAGCTTGATGAAATCTCCCAGAGTGTATCACCCCAGCGAATTTTGTACCATACCCCGCCGGTGTACTCCACCTTGTCTTTACCCGGTTCGCCGCTCCGGGACCCTTCAGCAGTCGTGGATGGTACCGCGGGGCCGGTTCCCTGGTCTGAAGCTGCTTCAGCCGCCGGCCCTTCCGATTCCGAACCCACAACCGCCGGTTCCTGGGCGGCAGGTTCTTCCGCTTCCGGCGTTACCGGTTCAGGGGCCTCCAC
>JBNGED010000004.1:0-1733 GCA_049975605.1 Sediminispirochaetaceae bacterium
GTTGGTGGGAGAATAACCGATAAATCCCTCGTCGAGCACCCGTTTACTCTCTTCGAGAATATAGTCGGGAGTACTGAAATCGGGCTGTCCAACCTCCAGGCGGGTGAGCCCGGTCATTTTCGAAGCCATATCAAAGATCTTGCGGATGGGTGAAGCTTGTAACGATCCGGTTCTGTCCGATAGATTAATTTCCATGTCTGCTGTTCTCCTTTGTCTATGGTATAGAACGACATTTACTTAGATTATAATCTAATTTAACAATGATAGGAAAGTTTTCAACAATAGTCAAGGATAAAAATCACATATTTCGAGGATATTCCACAGGACCGAATTCCATTATGTGCATTATTGCACATTTCCTGCTTCCTTACCAATTGTCTTCCTGTATACTTTTTCAGGTTCGAAAATCAGTTCGGCGGACTTCAGAATCTCGATAATCGAGCTATTTCATTTATGACAAAAAAGATAATAATTACCATAATAGCGCCTTTCGTTTCGCATTATGGAATAATATTTTAATTTTTGAAATTTTCTATTGTACGGAAATGAGTGCGGGTGTATAATTTTTAAAAACCAAAAAGGAGCGGCACATGAAAAAAACCAGATTTCTTGTCGTTTGTCTTCTTCTCATTGCTTTTACAGCCTGGGCCGGCGGTCAGAAGGACGCGGCGGGCGAGCAGCCTGAAGAGAAACAGACAGTACAGTGGAACTTTACCACAGGTTCCATGGGCGGCGGGTTCTATGCAATCGGAGGCGGGATTGCAGACTACATCTCCAAGAACGTGGACGGAATCTTTCTCACCGCGGTCACGTCAGGCGGTGTGAACGAGAATATCAATCGTCTTCATTCCGGTGAAGCGGAGTTCGGGATGCTGAACAACACCGATCCCCCCCTCGCTTTTGCAGGACAGGAACCCTACAAGCAGAAGTTCGACAATATGCGGGGAGTCGGGATCCTCTACATGCAGTACGTGGAGGTCTTTACCCTCGAAGAGACGGGAATCGAAACTTTCTCCGACCTCAAGGACAGAGTCGTCTGCGTAGGTTCCCCCGGTGGATCAATGCACAAAACCCTCTTCGACATCGTTGGTGCCCACGGCATGGATCCCGAGAAGGATTTCAAGAAGAGCGTCTATCTCCCTGCGCGCGAAGCGATGGAAGCTCTCAAGCTCGGTCAGGTTGAAGCGGTTATGGAGATTTCCACCCTGCCGACGCCTACCCTGAGCGAACTCGCCCTGACCCACGATGTACGGATAATCAAGTTCGATCCGGGTATCAGGGACAAGCTGGTACAGGAAATGCCCAAATACCTGCTTCTGACCATACCCGACGGAGCATATCCCGGAGTCGGCGAAGTCGAGACTATCGGGTCCGCCGCTATGTGGGGCTGCAATAAGGACCTCCCGGAAGACCTCGTGTACGAAGCGGTGAAGGCCGTTTACAGTGAGGGAGGACTCGCATACCTGAGCCAGGTCCATCCCGCCGGCAGCGGCGTCTCTCTTGAAACAGCCGCCAAGTTCAGGCCTATCCCGCTCCATCCGGGCGCGGAGAAGTACTACAAAGAAGCCGGAGTTCTCAAGTAGAATAAGACTCGTCACCGGCGGTTTCACTTGTCCATCCGGAACGAAACCGCCGGAATTTTCATCAATACAGGACAATTAATATGGAAATGAATCAACTCGGTAGCGACGAGTTACTTCCTGAAGGCCAGACTGCCGTCAAAGAGGTCCAAA
>JBNGED010000004.1:1743-2240 GCA_049975605.1 Sediminispirochaetaceae bacterium
GCACGGTAAATATGGGCTTTGACGTCGTCATCAAATACGCATCATATTTGATGATGATCTTCATCATGACCGCCGTAATTTACCCCTTCAATAAGAAAGGCAATCTCTCGAGGCTGTCTTACATAGATATTCTCATTATCTTCCTGGCAATCGCGGGCTCAATCTACGTCATGTATGACTACAACAGCCGTTTCATGCGCCTCGGCATGCTTACCACCGTTGATATTGTCTTCGGGGTAATCATGGTTATCCTTGGTCTGGATATCGGCCGAAGGGTGATCGGGTGGTCCCTGACGATCGTCTCCCTTCTGTTGATAGTCTATGCGCTTTTCGGCAACAATATTCCGGGTCATTTCGGACACCGGGGCTTTAGCATCACCTCGATCATAAGCCACATCTATGCCGGGCTTGAAGGTTTTTACGGAATATCTTCGCGAATGATGATTATTTACGTAGCTCCATTCATCATTATGGGGGCTTTTCTGGAAAAAACGGGG
>JBNGED010000004.1:2250-17668 GCA_049975605.1 Sediminispirochaetaceae bacterium
CCTTCGCACTGACCCGGAATTCCGTGGGAGGTCCCGCGAAGGCGGCGGTAGTGGGAAGCGCCTTCCTCGGTTCAATCTCCGGAAGCGCTATCGCGAACGTCTCGTCAACAGGGGTCTTTACCATCCCGATGATGAAGAAGATCGGCTACAAACCCCACGTTGCCGCGGCCATCGAAGCGGCGGCTTCCACGGGCGGACAGATCATGCCTCCGATCATGGGCGCAGTTGCCTTCATCATGGCGGAATTCACGCAGATTCCATACCTCAAAATCGTCGGCGTGGCGGTGCTTCCTATCATGCTCTACTTCGCCACGGTCTACACCTTCGTTCACATTGAAGCGAAGAAGAATAACATCCGGATCAAGGAGACCCTCGAAACTGAATCGGCACTCACTATACTGAAGGAAGGATGGCACTTCTTCTTCGCGATTATCATCATCGTGGTGATAATGGCCTTCGGGTATCCCCCGAACCTCTCGGCCCTTGGAGGAATCACCAGTTTAGTCGTGATCGACATCATCAAGAACAGAAGGTTCGATTACCGGCTTTACTATGAATCGCTGGTTCTCGGCGGCAAGTACTCCCTGAGCATCGGGAGCCTGGTCGCCTGCATAGGAATCATTCTGTCCATGGTGGGACTGACCGGGGTCGGTCTGAAATTCAGCTGGCTCTTCACGACATTGTCCCATGGAAGTCCTTTCCTGGCGATCTTTCTGGTAGGTCTTATTTCGATGATTCTGGGGATGGGTCTCGCCAGCAGTGCGGCCTATATCGTGACCGCGGTGGCAGTGGGACCCGCCCTCATGAATATGGGGTTCCCTATCCTTGCAGCCCACTTCATCATGATATGGTTCAGCATCGACTCCGAGATCACCCCTCCGGTGGGGCTGGCATCGATAGTCGGCGCCGGAATCGCCCGGGCGGATGCCATGAAGACCATGTTTACGGCCTTCAAGTATGCCAAGGGACTCTACATCCTGCCTTTCATGTTCTATTTCCGGCCCGCAATCCTGCTGCAGGACAGCGTCCTTATGATCATCAGCACCGGGATCGCGGTGCTCCTCGGACTGCTCGCATTCGTTTCGGTATGGGAGAACTACTGTTTCGGCAGGACCGGAATTATCGAACGTATAGTACTGCTTGCTGCGACTGGATTTCTCTTTGTTCCCGGATTTACATGGAATGGTATCGGGGCGGTTCTTTTAGGCCTGGTCATTCTCAAGCAGATAAAATTTCCCAGGAAAATAAAACCCGCATTGGCATAATCCGCATGTTTTTACCACGGCAGGGGCTGCATACTTATCCTCCGGATGAGACAGCCCCTTTTTCATCTCCGGATGCTGATTCTGGAGCTGATCCTGAAAGCGGCCTGGGAGAGCTTGTACAGCGGTGCAGCCGGCGTTCCGGTCACACGAAGATATCGAGGACCTTGAGGTTCTCCGAGAGAGGTATCGTCTGGTGCTCATACCTGGCGTTGAAGTAGATGCCGTCTCCTTCTTTGAGGTGATATTCGTTCGATCCGATCTTCAGGATCATCTCCCCTTCCAGGATATATATGAACTCTTCGCTCTCATGGGCGGTGGTGTGAAGCTTGTGCTTTTTTTTCGAGGTGAGGAAAAGGAAGGGCTGCATCTTCTTCTCGTCGTAATCGGAAGCGTAGGGATATATCTGATACCCCTGGGCCGTCCGGATCAGCCCTTCCAGCGCTTCCTCGTGAGAGGTGAGAACGACCTCTTTATGCGCCTCTTCCCCGAGTAGAATGCTTACTCTCGTATTGAGGGCCTCGGCTATTTTATCGAGGGCGCCGATTGAAGGCACGACCCGTCCGTTCTCGATCTTGGAGAGATGACTCTTGGTGAAGCCGCAGTAATCGGCGATCTCCTGCTGTGATCTCCTCTGCTCCAGCCGGATTTTTTTAATATGTATCCCGATATCGTATTTATTCATAACATTTCTCCATAATTTTACGCGAGATAGTAGACACCACTTTTTTTTTCAGCGCATCTCCGTTAATGCTTCCGCGAGGGCGGCGTAGCCGCGGGCCGCCTGTACGAGCTGATCGATCTCGATGTATTCATCAGCTACATGCGCCTGATTCTCCCGGGAAGGACCGAAGCCGAGGGTCGGTATTCCGAGTTCACCGGCGCTTGCACTGCCGTTCGTACAGAATCCGTAGGTATCAAGCGCTGCGTCGATCCCGGCGGCCCGCAGGGCATCCAGGGCTGCGGTAACGAAGGGACGATCCTGATCGAAATACCATGCGGGGAAGAATCTCTCAGCGGAAAAAACGGCCCCTGTATAGCATTCTCCATTACCTGCGGCAATGCTGGCTTCGGCCCTGAGTTCCGGATCCTCGTCCTCAAGATCCGCGATTAACGCCCCTATTTCAGAGAGAACGCTCCCCCCTGTCTCTCCCGTTACCAGCCGGCGGTCATATGTCGCCGTGCATTCCGACGGAATGACCGAAGAGCCGGGATAGGGCGCGGAGATAATGTCCGTCAGCTCCATGACTCCCCTTCCCAGATGGGAGTCCTCGGGCAGATCCATGTTCCGCAGTGCCGCTATAACGGCCTGCATCCCATACACTGCGTTCACGGCGTCTCCCGGATGGGCGGCGTGCCCGCTCCGCCCGAAGGCAGTGATCTTTATCTCTGCGCGTCCCTTCTGCCCCGTCTTCAGGTCCAGTTCGGAAGCCTCGCCGATGATAACATAATCCGCGGCGATCTCAGCGAGTATTTTTTTAAGGGCGGCGCCCTCGAACAGCTCCTCGAAGACGGAAGCCGAGACATACACGTCTCCCCGGGGCCGTTTATCCACGAGGCGGGACACTCCGTATATCATCGCCGCGAGGGCCCCCTTCATATCGGATGCACCTCTCCCGTAAATTCTTCCATTCTCGATCTCAGCCCCGTAGGGATCGTGCTTCCAGTCAGCCGGGTTCCCGATTCCCACGGTATCCATGTGTCCGTCGAAGAGAACCGTCGGTCCTCTTCCTGTTCCCCGGATCTTTCCAATGACGTTCCCGTACTCATCTGACAGAACTTCGTCGAAGCACAGTTCGTGCATAGTCCCGCGGACCAGTTCTGCTGCCGCCCCCTCCTCTCCAGAAAGCCCCGGGATCCGGACGAGGTCGCGGCATAGTGCAATCAGTTCATCATTCACGAATTTCATTGCCGTCATTATACATCATCCTCGTACATTCCGCACGATAAAAGATACAACAGAGTATTCATTTTATTCAACATGGTTGACTTATAAACACCTTTGAGGTACAGTAGAGACATTACGACTCTTCATGAAAAAACGGAGGTCCACTCATGATTGATCTGTCCATGCATGATGATGTACGGAAAAAAAACGCCCGGCGCTGCCGGGAACGCAATATCATCTATCCCACCTTTGCCCAGATGAAAGACCCGTCCCTCGTCCCCGATACAATTCTCGAAAGGCTCGCGGCGGTTGGTCTCTGGGACATCAATTCACTGAACCTGTTCCGGATTACCTGGAAAAACGAACCTGCCCTCAAGGGGGGACGGTACGGAGGCGTGAATTACATCGAGATACCCCGGGAAGTGACCGGAGCGAAGGCCCGTATAATCGCCCTCGTGGGGAAGTGGTTTCCCACCGGCGCGCACAAAGTCGGCGCAACCTACGGCTGTCTTGCGCCGGCCCTGGTTACCGGCAACTTTGATTCCACCGCGCAGAAGGCCGTCTGGCCCTCTACCGGGAACTACTGCCGAGGCGGGGCTTATAACTCCGATCTGCTCGCCTGCGATTCCATCGCCATCCTTCCTGAAGAGATGAGCGAAGAGCGGTTCAACTGGCTGCAGAAAGTGGCCGGAGAGGTTATCGCGACTCCCGGATGCGAGAGCAACGTAAAGGAAATATTCGACAAATGTCACGAACTGACTGCCGAACGGGGAGACGACATCGTCATCTTCAACCAGTTCGATCAGTTCGGCAACTACCTGTGGCACTACGAAATCACCGCTGAGGCGATCGAAGAGCTTATAAAAAAAGAGGTCGCTGAAGACGCCAGGTTCAAGGCATATGTCAGCGCCACCGGTTCGGGGGGAACCCTGGCAGCCGGAGATTACCTCAAGCAGCAGTACCCGCATATGAAGATCGTCGCCGCGGAAGCCCTGCAGTGCCCCACGCTTCTGCAGAACGGTTTCGGCGGCCACCGTATCGAAGGAATCGGCGACAAGCACGTCCCCTGGATACACAACGTCCGCAACACCGACATGGTGATCGCCGTCGACGACAACGATGCCATGAACGTCATGCGGCTCTTCAACGAACCTGCCGGAAGGGAGTATCTGAAGCAGCAGGGTGTCCCGGCCGACTTCGTCGACAACGCCGATCTCCTCGGTATCTCGGGTATCGGGAACGTAATCGCCGCGATCAAGACGGCAAAGTACTATGAAATGGAAGAGGACGACGTGGTGGTGACCGTACTGACGGACTCCATGGAGATGTACGAATCGAGAGTCATCGAGATGCGCCGGAAGCACGGCGATTTCACCCCGGTCGATGCAGCCAGGATTCATTTCCAGGCCCTCGAACATCAGGGTATCGACAACCTCCTCGAACTTCGCTATGAAGACCGCAAACGGATCCACAACCTGAAGTACTATACCTGGATTGAACAGCAGGGGAAGGAACTGGATGAGCTCAATGCTCAATGGTACGACCGGGACTACTGGACCAGCATTCAGAAGCAGACCGGGGAGATCGATGCACTCATCGAAGATTTTAACCGTGAAGTAGGATTGCTCGGCTAAGCACCGGCAGTCATGTTTTTCGTCCGGCGCGGGGTGCTCTACAGCAGCAGCACCCCGCATTTTTTTCGTTCTTTATTGCGGTGTGGAGGTGTCGAAGCCGAACACGAAGAGGGGAATGAAGAAGAGAAGACCCCCCGCGATGAACCACAGGCGTCTATGCTTGCCAAGGCGGCCCGCCAGTGCAGATGAGAGATACCCGAAAAAGAGAAAGGATATCAGCCAGGTGATCTCCGCTGAAGGAAGTCCGATAATCGGTACGAGGACGGATAATCCCATGGCGGCGAACAGAATGTACACCGGAATGCCGGCGCATCTGCAGAGCAGCACCAGGTTATAGATCGGTATGCAGTACCGCCAGTAGGGCAGCCCCTGCCCGCATTTCCGGCCGATCTTCCACATAGGTATCGCCAGAACCATGTCAGCGATCATAAAAATCAGGTATGAAATACCCATCCTGCATTACCCCCGTTACCCGGGAACCCCCGCCGGAAGTTCCCGGTAATTGAAATCAACTGCTCTTGTTATTCATATAGAACTGCGGGATCAGCACGTACATCATAGCGGCTCTGAACAGCTCCTCCACTTCGAGAATCTCATCCGCCTTGTGGGCCGCGGCTGTCTTGCCGGGACCGTATCCGACACAGGGAATCCCGTGAAGCCCGGATATCGAAACGCCGTTAGTGCTGAATATCCACTTATCAACCACCGGCGCCTCCCCGAACAGATGAGTGTGGGCCTTTACCGCGGCCTGCACACTGCCGTCATCTTCCGGAGTGATCCATGAAGGGAAGTAGGATTCACTCGGATACTGCAGACCGGTGTAGGTCGGCACATCGTACATGATGATTTCCACCTCGGCTCCCGCGGCTTTTACACTCTCCAGATTTTCCAGTTCGGCCATCACTTTGTCCCTGGTCTCGCCGTAGGTGAGCCTCCGGTCGAGTATTATCGTACAGCCGTCGGCTACCGCGCAGCTCGAGACGGAACTGAAGAAGATCTGCGATATCGTTATAGTGCCTTTGCCCAGTTCGGGATGTACGGGAAGGGTCTCGTTTAGTGCCTCTATGTCCTGTATAATCGGCGCCATCTTGTATATGGCATTCTCTCCCTGCTCGGGAACGCTGCCGTGGGATGAAACGCCCCTGGCAGTGATCTTCAGCGCCATCCTGCCCTTCTGTCCCCTGCAGACGCGTCCGTCGGTGGGTTCGGTCAACACCGCGAACTCCGGCCGTATTTTGTCTTCATTGATGATGTACTGCCAGCAGAGGCCGTCGCAGTCTTCTTCGTTGACCGTTCCGGTCACGATTATCATCAGTTCATCGAGCAGATCAAGGTCCTTCATGATACGGGCTGCATATATCATGGCCGCCACTCCGCCCTTCTGGTCCGTGCTCCCGCGCCCCCGGATTTTACCATCTTCGTAGGCCCCTGAGAAGGGTTCGAAACTCCACTGGGACTCATCCCCCACATCGACTACGTCGAGGTGGCCGTCAAAGGCGATGACAGTCTCGCCGCTGCCCATTCGGCCGATGATGTTGCCCATAGGATCGATCATGACCTGGTCATACTCGAGCTTTTCCATTTCCCGCTGGACCCGCTGGACTGCATCCCCTTCATGATTGTCGAGGCTCCTGATCCGGACCAGCTCCTGCAGGAACTCGAGAAGATGCGGTTTGTAGACCTCGAGCTGTGCTTCAATACTCTGTTTAGATGGGAATTTCATTTTTTTGATCCTCATGTATGGAAATACGTAGACAAAGATTCCTGCGGCGGTTTCTTGAACCGCCGCAGGAACAACACCTGTTTTTTTAGAATGGTCCCCACTGAATCAGCTGGGAAATAATCAGGAAAAAAGCGCCTGTAGCTGACCAGATCCCGAAGAGGGGAAGCATGAACTTGGCCCATTTTTCCCAGGGAACGCCGGCCAGCGCGAGGCTTGCCATGAAGTATCCGGAGGTCGGATAGAAAATATTGGAGATACCGTCACCATACTGCAGCGCGAGTACCGCGGTCTGCCTGGTTACGCCGACGATATCGGCCAGCGGAGCCATGATCGGCATGGTGATGAGGGTCTGTCCGCTGCCTGAGGGTACCAGGAAGTTGAACAGAGACTGTACAACCAGCATTCCGACGGAGGTCACTGTTCCCGGGAGTGCCTTGACCACGTTGGCCAGGCCGAAGACGATGGTGTCCATGATCTGGCCCTGGACCATAACCACCGCGACACCGCGGGCGATGCCGATGATCAGCGCACCGATCAGAACGTCATGGCATCCCTTGAGGAATGATTCGGACAGCTGCCGTGAAGACAGTCCGCCGAGGAGGCCGCAGACGACCGCCATGGCGATGAAGATTCCGCCGATCTGGGGCATGTCCCATTTGTACTTCAGAACTCCCCAGATTAGGATCAGGAAAATAATGACCGCAGCCGCACCCGCGAGTTTGACCTTTTTGGACACATGGCCCTTTTCCTCTTCTTCAGCTTCGAGGAGTGCTTTGCGTCTCGGCTCATCGATCTCATACATGGAGCTGCTTTCCGGGTCCTTTCTCACCTTCATGGCATAGCGCATTACGAATACGATACCGATGATCAGGGTGGTTATAAGGGTTATAAGGCGAAAGTTGATACCGGAATAAAGCGGAAGTCCCGCGATTTTCTGGGCGATGGCTACCGTAAACGGATTGGTGAGAGCAGCGGTAAAACCGGCTGCCGATCCTATTAATGCAGTTGCCGCGGCTGTAATAGAATCGAATCCGAGTACGAGCATCAGGGGAAGGATGACGGGAACGTAAACCATACAGAGTTCCGGCATCCCGATGAAGGCATCTATCGTAGCGAACAGCGCCATGAGGATCGGAATGATCAGGATCCCCCGCTTCGACATTTTGTGTGCAAGTGCGTCTACTCCGACGGCAATTGCCCCTGTCTCTTTCAGCACCATGAAGGCGCCGCCGACACAAAACGTCAGCACAACGACCCATCCCGCTTCAACAAAACCCTGCGGAATCGCCACGAAGAGGTCGAGCAAACCTACCGGCGTGCGTTCGACGGTGTGGTACGATGTGGGATCGATCATCATTCTGCTCGTTCCTTCTACCGGTACCCTGTCATATATACCTGCAGGTACGATGTACGTCAGAACAGCCATGAGTGCGATAAACAGAAAAAGGATCACGAAGATGTGCGGTATTTTCGGCGCCGCTTTGGTGCCCTTTTTCCCGGCTTCAGTAGCTTCTGCTTTTGGCATTAGTAACTACCCCCTAAATATTGATTAAAATAGTTGCCACGTTTTTTTAGGCCCCGGCCGGAACCTGATGATACTGTATTTCTATACAGTCAACCTTGTTGATTCTAACACGACAATATTGCACGGTCAAACGGTTTTTCGGCTTCATCTGAAAAGATTTCATTTATCGGGATCCGGTACCTACCGGGAATTCACGGTTGGGTGTACTATACTTATATATACGGAGGTACATATGAAGACAAGGACGCTTCTGATTGTACTCCTCCTGTCATGCTCATTTCTTGTGTACGCCCAGGACAGCCCATCCAGCGAGATGGAGGGGGAGAGTGTTACCAGGGTGCCGCAGATCGCCATCCTCGATGTCATGTCCACTTCCTACGATCCGGCCGATACGCGGATGTTTACCGACATCCTGCGCACCGAGGTGTTCAAGCTGCACCACTTCAGGATCGTCGAGCGCGGAGTAATCCAGCAGATTCTGCAGGAGCAGCAGCTCAGTATGTCGGGGATCGTGGACGACAGCAAACTACTCGAACTCGGCAGGATACTTTCGGTGGAAAAACTGCTGGTCTGCCGGATCGACGAGATCGCCGAGACCACCGCCTTCAACATGCGGGTCATCGACGTGGAGACCTCGCTGCTCGATTTTACCGAGAATGTGTTCATCAAGGACAAAAACCAGATCTTCGACGCGATCAAGGACATGGTACTGAAGATCGAACTCCACTATGTGGTCCGCGGGGACCAGGATTCGCCCCAGGCCCGGCGGGCAAGTCTGGAAAGGAAGTGGAGACTGCTGGGAGCCGAGGATTCACAGATCGAGTATCTCATGAGCCGGAAAAGCGATCCGCAGGAGTACCTCGACATCCGCCAGTACGATATCACCTTCACCGTCGAGGACTACATCGACATTCTCGAAAAGGACATCCAGCCCGAGACCATCAAGATCTTTTTCCAGAACGGAATCCCCTTCGACCAGGTCACCACGGCAATCAGCCTCGGGATCGTTGATCTGAACAACTACACTCAACAGTTCAAGCCCCTCGACCTGAGCTTCGCCGACTATCTCGACGCCTATTCGAAGCACATCGTGTCGGCCGCCGAGTACTCGGAATACAAGAAGGGCTACCGCAAGAACAAGCTGATCGGAGGACTCGGCGGCGTAGCCAACGACTTCCCGATTCTCAATGCCGACTTCAAGTTCCTGATGGCCACCGTAGCATGGGAATATTTCTACACCGATTTTCAGCGGGGTCATTACAAGTACAGCATGGAGGTGGGCCTCAACCTGATGAACTTCTTCCTGCCCAGCCCCTATCTCCAGGTCAACTTCTATACGGGAGGCTTCCCCTTCTACGCAAAGTTCGCCCTCGGGGCCCTCGGCGAGGTCTTCATCGGCGGACACTTCGGGGTCCTCGGCCGGTTCGGGATCGAAGTGGACAACACCTACGAGTTCAGCTTCCTGATGGTCTTCTACGGGACCCAGCCGAACGTGAGCTACAACGACCTGTCGACCAACAAGGGCGAACCGGGCTACGAGGAGATCTCATTCCCCTACTTCGGTGCGGTGTTCGTGTATAAGTATTGAGGCGCGGCCGCCATTGCACCGCCTGACGCGGCGCTCTGTACGACGGGCGCTCTGTACGACGCGCCGCCCGGCCTGGCTGCGGCCAAGCTTAAAACCGGCTCTTCTGCTCCGTCTCCATGTGGGCTTCGGCCTGCCGCACGGTGTACTCCATGCTTCCCAGACCGTGCTTGAGGGCGGTTTTTATCTGTCCCATCTCTTCGATGGGAATGTTGAGGAGGTTCTCCCCCGGGAAGGACTGAAGCACCCGGATCGCCTCGGTGTCGGCGGCCACCATGTCGCCGGAGGCCATGACGAGGTTGGGGTAGATATAGGGGCCGCGCCCGGACTGGGTGTTGGTGGTCCTGCGCCCGTCGGTGAAGACGAGGTCCGGCTGCCAGCCAAGATTCAGCTCGCCCACTTTACATTCCGTCAGTGAACGGTCTTCATGAAGATAACCGCGGTCGTCGCTGCTGATCCACCCGACGCTCAGCTTCAGGCTGGCGGAGAAGCGGGCCGAGTTGTGACACCGCATGTTGGCGGCGTAGACACGCTTGTCCGCTTCGTAGATGCTCCTGGGAACGTGGATCACCTTCCAGTACTCGCCGGGTATTTCCAGTTCGAGCCACTCATCCTGTTCGAAATCTACGAAGGGGACTCCGTAGCGCTTGAGGATGGGAAGGACTCCCAGGTCCCGCACCACTTCGGCTGTGGGACCGTCGGCTTTGCCCGAACTCTCGCCGACGGTGACTTTCAGGCCGTAGTCAAGCAGCAGTTCAATGACGGCGGAGAGAAAATCGAGGTTGGTGGATAGCGGCATGGCATAGCGGCAGTTGAAGTTGGGCTTCAGCAGCACCGTGTCGCCGGGTGAAAAGGCTTTATCGAGGCCGCCGAGCAGCTCCGCGGCGCTCTTCACCGTCTCCGGCAGGTAATCGCCGTTGAGATGCGGGACCTTGGCGACTACAGGCCGGCCCACTTCCATGTATGCGTTTATTGTTCTTTTCCGTGGTTTTACCATCAATCTTTCCTTCAAGTTTTTTCAGTGCGGCGTCCTGCCGGACGCTTCTGTATCCGCCGGCCGCAGAACCGGTGCTCTGACGGCCGCTTCGGTATCCGCCCCCCGAAGCAGACGCTCTTTACCGATCCCCCCGCTACGGATTCACCCAGAAGTCGGAGTGATCTTCGATCCACTGCATGTAATTCTCGAATGACTTCTCCAGGTCGAATTGGGGAATATAGCCCAGATCTTCCTTCAGCCGGTCAATCCGCATGGGATTCCTGTCCCGCTGGCCGAAGTCGAGGATGTCCGCCTCCGCGGGATCGTCGACGATGCGGTAATCGAATTCGGGAAAAGCTTCCTTGAGCTTGTCGCACCAGGCGGTACCGGACCATATGCAGCCGGAACTCAGGTTGTACACATCGTAGCCGAAAGATTCCGCGGTAAGCATGATCCGCAGGGATGCGGCGATGTCGCGGCTGTACACCCAGTCCTTGCTGTCAGGCTGCAGGACCTTCGGCTTCCGACCGAGGTATGCGGCCCTCGTTGCCAGGAATGGTCCGCTCAGGGTGTCCCGCACCCCGGTGTACCGCTCCCAGGCGCCAAACACGCCTCCCACCCGGCCGATGACGATATCCATGCCGAAGATCTCTTTGTAGCGGAGAGCCGCCCGTTCCGCGGCGAACTTGTTGATGCCGTACAGCGCATTCGGGCGCGGATAGTTCAGATCTTCATCCAGCCACTCGGATTCGAACGATGCATCGCCGTATGTTGCGCCGGAACTCGTATAAACCAGCCGTCTGACTTTATTCCGCCTCGCAGCCTCGAGTGCCTCTATCGTGCCCATGTAGTTCACCTGGGCAATCAGACGGCTCTGCTCCCTCTCACGGTCTTCACCGGGGGTTATCACCGCCGCGTGAACGATTGCATCGACATTATACTGGCTGATAGCCTGGTCGAAGCTGTCGCCATCGAGGACATTCCCCTTGAAGTAAGCATATGACCCTTTCCGGCCGGTCAGTGATGTTTCCATCTCCGGATGCAGCGGCCTCCTGGCCATCAGAACCACATCCATTCCCTCATCGGTGAGTTCCTCGGCCAGGCTCATTCCGATGAAGCCGGTCCCGCCTGTAATCAATACGCGCATGGTAATTTTTCCCCGTTCAGAAGATAGTATCGTGCATCACAGGCTACTCCTGAATGCGTGAGATGTCAAGTGAATTAGTCATAATTTAAAACACCGTTCTGTATGATGGAACGCAAACCGGAATAACCCCGCGGCATTTACCGGGTGAAAAGGTAAGGCAGCAGCCGGGTCAACTGTGCCGAATTGAGAGTGAGTACGCAGCCGATCAGACTGACTGAGGTGGCCGCTCCCAGGGCTATGAACAGGAGCTGCGAATAGAACCCGGCGGGACCGACGGCGGAAACGAGCAGCATCGGCCGCCCTTCGAACAGAAGGATCAAGAGGATGTTGAGGAGGGCGGCCGCAGCCCATACTCTGAAGCTGCCGGAGAATTGAGAGATCTTCATAGCTCCGGAGGCCTCCCGCAGATACAGCTCATGCATGACCCTGTCCGCGACACCAGCATTCACAGCCAGCTGTTCAATCTCCTTCTCGTCATCCCCCGGGTAAGATATCCGTTCCAGCAGTGAGTTCAGCTTTTTTTCTTCCTGATTGACCCGCTTCATTCTTCGCTTCCTCCGAACCGCTTCAGGGACTTCTTCAGTACTTTCCTGCAGCGGTGCATGTGGGATTTGAGGGTTCCCTCCGGTATCCCGGTGATATCGGACATTCGGGAAAAGGTAAATCCCTCGTAATATTTCAGCCGGATAAGCAGCAGGTAAAGTCCCGGAAGCTTATCCAGCTCGGCTTTTACCATGTCTATAGTATCGGCCCGTATAGCTTCATCCTCCGGCCGCTCCCTGGCTGTCGTCTCGATCTCCGCGAAGAAGGACTCCCGCAGCCGCAGATGAGCACGCCTCGCGTTGATCGCCTGCCGATAGGCCAGTTTGTAGAGCCAGGCTGCGAATGAAGGCGCCTCCGCTTCATCGGCGCCCGGCAGAGAAGATCTCCCGGCATCCACGGCGCCGGAGAAGCTGTCCAGCTTTGTATAGGCCCGAAGAAATACCTCCTGCACGTAATCCTCTACATCCTCGGGGCGGGAAAAAAATCTTCTCCCCAGATACAGGATACGCCTCTGATGCCTCTCGATCAGGATACGGAAAAGCTCCGTCTCCCCGGAACATACGCGCCGGACCATTTCGACGTCGGAAGCAGGGCCTGATCCCGACACCCCACGGGGATTCTTCCTTCCGCTCACTGCGGCTACTCCCCCTGCTGTCTATCGGCGCCTCCTGCAATACGATAGTAGATAAGTATGCCCAGTCCGGTAGCGATCGGTATTATGCCGCCCAGCAGCGCATCCCCGAATCCTCCTTTGATCAGGAAAAAAATCAGGAGTCCGATACCGACACAGAGCGCCACTATGCCGATCAGCAGAAGCCTTTCATTGAATCGGCTTGGCGGCGCGGGACGATCCTTCTCGATGAGCATCCGGGCCTTGCGGTACTCCCACAGCATGTAGAAAAAATAGAGAACTCCGACTATCACCACCGAAACCATCGGCAGCAGGGCTATCAATACCTGGGCGGACTGGCTCATGACTTCTCCTCCTTGTATGACACCGTATACTCTTCAAAGGTTGCGTTATTTTTCAATTTTTTTCAATCAAGCTGCAACTTATCTTCCTTCAGCGGTGTCGTATAGAAAAAAAAGGAAAGGCGGGAATCAATATGTATAAGAATATATTGCTCATCGAACCGAAGTCGCCGGACGTGAATATCTACTCGAAGTTCAAGATACCCCGGATGGGACTCGCGATTCTTGGCACCCAGGCGAAGCATGCGGGCTATCATGTCCGTATCGTGTATCAGGAGACCACGGAGGTCACCTCGGAACATTTCCTCTGGGCCGACGTAATCGGCTTCTCCCTTACAACCTCGACATCCGAAGAAGGCTACCGCCTGGCAGAGGTTGTGCGAAGTCTCGATCAGTACCGTGAACAGGCGGCGGTGATCGTCTTCGGCGGCGTTCATCCCACTTTCCTCCCGGAGGAATCCCTTCTGCATGGAGACTACGTGTTCCGCGGCGAAGCGGAGCAGGGATTCGTTCCCTTCCTCGACGCCCTCAACGACGGAGGTGATCTCGACCGTATTCCAGGCTTGAGCCGGCGGATCGATCAAGTCATCCGTCACAATCCCCCTGCTGCCGAGCAGGTGGATATGGATTCACTTCCGACACCTGACTGGGACCTCTTCGAAGGACTCCAAAGTGATATCTCCGGCGTGATGACCTCCCGCGGCTGCCCCTACAACTGCAGCTTCTGTTCAGTCACCGCTATGTTCGGTCGAAGATACCGGATGCGGTCCATAGATAAAATTATTGCCGACCTGGCTTCCATTAGCTCCAGGCATGTCTTCTTCTATGACGACCATTTCCTGGCCAATCCCCGCCGTACGGAAGCCCTGCTCAGGCGGATAATCGCCGAACAGGGCCGATCGATCAATATCCGCGAGTTTTCCGCCCAGGTGCGTGTGGAGATAGCCAAGTATCCGAAGATCCTCGACCTGATGAAGCAGGCCGGATTCACCACCCTCTACATCGGCTTCGAATCGGTGAACAGCGAGACCCTGAAGCTCTACAATAAAAAACAGAACCTGAAGGAGATCGTGCAGTCCATACGGGAGATCAGGAAGCGGGGAATCTGGATCCACGGAATGTTCGTTCTCGGGTCGGACGCCGATACCGCCCGGACCTTCCCCGAGACGGTGCGATTCGCGCGCCGGAACAAAATCGATTCCGTACAGTTCCTCATTTTGACCCCATTCCCGGGTACGCAGCAGTTCGAAACATTCGAAGCTGAGCAGCGTATGCTCTCCTACGAATGGAGCCGCTTCGACGGATTCCAGGCCGTCTATCTGCCCAGACACATCACCCCCTACCAGCTCCAGAAGTGGAACCTCCGGGCGATGCTGCGCTTCTACACATGGCCGCGGGTCATATCCAGTATCATACGTCTGAAGATTTTCGAAGCCGTTATCAGACTGTACGGCCGTGTTTCGCTGGTCACCTGGTACCGTCACAACCGGGGCCTCCTGAAGAAGCTCAAACAGGACGACCGATTCTTCTTTCTGCCTGTCCGCTCGGGCGCCGCGCCGATGGATCAGAATGTTCAGAATGAAGCGGTAACCATATAGAGAAAAGCCTGTTTCTTCACAGCCGGAGTATTCACACCCCGGCTAACTAGTATAAAATGGAATATATCGGCCGCGGGCCGACAAGATATAACCGAAGGAGTCTTCCATGAATGAGTTTACATACGAGAGCTTCCTTGCCCTCATAAAGTCTATAAAGATTGAACTTCCCAGACCTGAACTTCCGAAATTACGGATCCGTGATCTGATTGCCCGGGTTCCGATTGTACAGGGCGGTATGGGGGTCGGCATTTCCCTGTCCGGTCTCGCCTCCGCCGTAGCTTCCCGGGGAGGAGTCGGCGTTATAGCCGCCAACGGAATCGGGATGATCGAGACCGATTATTTCAAAGACGGCCGGGCTGCTAACATCCGTGCCCTCAGAAGCGAAATCCGCAAGACCCGCGCCCGGAGCAAAGGAATTGTAGGAGTGAATATAATGGTCGCCCTGAACGACTTCGAGGAACTGCTTGCCGTGGCGATTGAAGAGAAGGTCGATCTCATCATCATGGGCGCGGGACTCCCGATAAAAAATATCCCGGTAGCGGATATCCGGAAAAACAACATAAAG
>JBNGED010000005.1:0-2016 GCA_049975605.1 Sediminispirochaetaceae bacterium
CCTTTCCGCACTCGTTCTCTTCAGGCTGCCTTTTTTTCCGCCCCCTGCCCCTGCTTCGTTCCCTTCAGGGCCTGGAGCTTGTATGCCTCGATGGCATGTTTGTGCTTCATACTCCCTATTGTATCAATCAATAGACGTTTGGACAATTTTCCGGCCGCTTTTTTATGCCAAACTCCCATTTTATCAACGAAACAGCGACTGAAAACTTTTGTATTACCGTGGTTGCTACTTGCGTGCCTTCATCGGTCAGGAGCTGGACCAGATGTTTTCCCGTACCGGCCCGGCTTCCCTTCCTCACTGCCTAAAGCATGTGCGATGATATCTCCAACGGTGAAATATTGCTGATAACGGGCTATCGTTCAGGACGGCACAGGACAAACAGGAGAGGGTCTTGTTCGTAAATATTGTTGCCCACCAGCGAATTGTTTTTTGTGCATCATATCGTATATTTCTTCTTCATATATCATACCGATTCCTCCGGCAGTTCGGTTCCCTCGTTCAGGATAGCAATGTAAGCGGGATAGCTGAAGACGCGGTTGCGCCGATTGCCGGTCATCTCGGACGCGATACCGATTCTGCAGAGATTATCCAGGGTTTTATTCACCGTCACGTGGCTCAGGCCGGTGCTCTTCTCAATAATGCGCGCTGTCGTAATCGGTCGCTTCAGGAGCTCGTGATGCAGGCGGAGCGCCGAACCTGCCGCTCTCCCAATACTCTGCAGTTCATAGCGGTCTCTACCGGCAAGCGCCGATAGCTTCTGCACTGTATCGACCGACTGCCCGGCCGTCACGGTGACCGCTTCGGCGAAGAAATCCAGCCACGCTTCCCAGTCGCCGTCCAGCCGCACGCGGTTGAGCAGATCATAGTACACCTGCCGGTGGGTCTTGAAGAACAGACTCAGGTAGAGCATCGGATCACGCAGCGTTTTCCCTTCGCAGAGTAACAACGTGATGAGGAGTCGTCCTACCCGACCGTTTCCGTCCAGGAAGGGATGAATGGTCTCGAATTGAACATGAGCCAGAGCGGCTTTCAGCAAGACCGAAGTCGGTTCCGGCCGGTCATGCAGGAATAATTCCAGCGCGCCCATACGCGGCGCTATCTGTTCGGGCGGAGGCGGCACGAAAGCGGCATTCCCCGGCCGCGTACCTCCGATCCAGTTCTGACTTCTGCGAAACTCACCCGGACTCTTATCCTCACCATGCCCCTTCGAAAGCAGCATAGCGTGGATCTCTTTTATCAACCGTAATGAAAGCGGAAAACCTCCGCGAAGCCGCTCAAGACCGTACTCCAGGGCGTCGACGTAGTTGCTGACCTCCCTAACATCATCAATAGGAACCCCGGGCTGCTGGTCCGCTTCGTACAGGAGAAGATCAGAGATAGAAGAACGGGTGCCCTCGATCATGGAAGACAGTACGGCCTCCTTGCGGACATAGGCGTACAGAAAGAGAGACACATCCGGCAGCATCAGGGAAGCGCTGTCAAGCCGACCCAGCATCAGCAGCGCCTCGTCGAAGCGACGGCGCAGTTCCGGTGTCCATTCTACCGGAGGCGACGGTGGAAGGTCCGAAGGAACAAAGGCTTTTACCTTTTCCCCGACAGTAGAGACTGTGATATAATTTCCCTGCAAGGCTCTTTTCATCGTCGCACCTTCCTTACATATAACAATATCTTATGTAAGGATAACTCATTATTATTACATATAAAAATCCATGTGTAAAGATACGGTTCCGTCCACTAATTAAACAAGTATTGTTCAAATAAGACTCGATCAATTGTGCTGCACCATTTTTTAACAATAGAATCAGGATTCCCTTGACATTTTTTACGCAAATCGGTATAAATAACCCCGTTATTGCCGCTGTAGCTCAGTCGGTAGAGCAGGGGACTGAAAATCCCCGTGTCATCAGTTCAATTCTGATCGGCGGCACCGATAGCGCCGGGGTTTAGGCCCCGGCGCTTTTTTTTACCCCGCCCCCGGCCTGGACCCGGACGGAACCCGCGCCCCTGCCTCAATTC
>JBNGED010000005.1:2026-12667 GCA_049975605.1 Sediminispirochaetaceae bacterium
CCCTCAAGCTCAGCCGGGACTCCTTTCGAGCTCCTTCAACTCGACCTTTACCGAACAGTCCGCGGGATCCAGATCCGCCAGAGCATATCTGCCGTCCTTCAGAGCACCCGGATTCACGATCAGCGATCCGCCCTGCCTGCCGCTGCCGAAGGATTCGTGGATGTGGCCGCAGACGACGAGCTGCGGCGAGTTCCTGTCGATCCACGCACGGACCGAACGGCTGCCCACATGTTTTACCTTCATGGCCCTGTCGGCGATGGTCTTGTAAGGAGGCTGATGGCTTATGAGCACGGTGCATTCAGGGCCATCCTGTGTTTCGGCCAGCAGGTCCGCGAGACCATCCTCAGAGGTTTCGTAGGGCGTCGATACCGGTCCGGGAAGGGCGCCGTTCAAACCGATGAAGCGAATGCCGTCGATGTCCCTACCCCTGTGATCCAGCAGGAGTCCCTCGCGGGAAAGATAGTTCTCTATCTGTCGGTTGTCGCAGTTCCCGGCTACCGCCGCCAGACGGGGATTGAAGCGCTGGAGACGGTCGATTACCCCTGCCGCATCGCTTACATCACCGAAATGGGTGATGTCACCAACTACAACGACCAGGTCGGCCCGGGCCGCCGTTTTTTCCAGCTGTTCAACGGCATCCATACTGCCGTGTATATCCGCTACGAGCAAAATTCTCATCCGTGTGCTCCTTCATTTTCCCGCCCAATTTCCGTGACAAGGCTTGCATAGAGCTCCTGTTCGAGCTCTAGTAGCGGCCGCGCCTTCAGGCTGCGCTGTGCACGGGGCAGCGGATTCTTCAGTTCTTTTTGAGTTACTGCCGGAGGCCCGTAGAGAACGACTATGGTGTCTCCGAGCAGCATGGCTTCCTGGATATCGTGGGTCACGAAGAGTGCCGTCCGGGGGTCCAGGGACCAGAGGTTCTCGAACTTCTCGATCAGGGAAAGCTTGCGGTGGAGATCCAGCGCCTGGAACGGTTCGTCCATCAGCATGATGTGGGACGGGTATGCAAAGGCCCTGGCGATGGCGCTGCGCTGACGCATACCTCCCGACAATTGCTGGGGAAAATACTCTTCGAATCCGTGCAGCCCTACCAGCTCCAGAAAGTGGAGGGCCCTCTCACGCCGTTCAGGCCGTTCGAAGAAAGGTTCGAGTACGATCTCTATGTTCCGTCTGACCGTCATCCACGGCAGCAGCCGCGGTTCCTGGAAAAGGTAACTGATCCTCTCCCCTTCCCTTCCCCGGATCTCACCTCCCTGCGGCTGCAGCAGCCCGCTGATCAGATTCAGGAGGGTGGTCTTCCCGCAGCCCGAAGGTCCCAGCACGGCCGTCACGTGCCTGTCCGGGAAATGCATGGAAAAGGAGGAAAAGACGGTCAGCTTTTCGAAGCTGAAAGAGAGTTCGTCACACTGTATCGCCATACTGTCGACTCCAGGGCATTCGATGAACACAGATGGAAAAAATCCACTGACTGAAACTGCTGAGCAAAATTGCTATCACCGTCCAGGCAAAGACCTGGGCCGTCTCCAGACTCATCTGCGCCAGCTGCATCTCGCTCCCGACCCCAAAGGAGGGTATACTCAGGACTTCCGCCGCCACCACCACCTTCCAGGTCAATCCCAGCGCCGTCTCCGCGCCGGAGACCAGGTAGGGTACTACCGAAGGTATGGAAATGTAGAGCAGCCTTCTCCGGGAGGAGAGCCCGTAGGTGCGGCCCATCTCCAGCAATCCGGGATCGGTCTGCCGGATTCCCACTATGATGTTCTGGGTTATAACCGGGAAGGCAATCAGGAATGTGGAAAAAATCGGAACGGTCCCGGTCCTGAACCACAAAAGAGCAATCAGAACTACCGACATTACCGGAGTGGTCCGAATCACGAGGATAAGGGGCTTGAAGAGGGCATGCAGAGGCAGACTGATCCCTGCCGCCACGCCTACTCCGACTCCTATGACCAGAGAGATGAAAAAACCGGTAATGCCCCTGTAGAAGGTGGTCCCCACGGAAAGCCAGAAATCCGTCGAACCGGTAAGTCTGAGCAGTTCGGAGACGACCCTGTGGGGAGCGGGAAGAATAATGGGCGCGTCAATGAACAGGGCCGCCAGCCACCACAATCCAAAAAGGATAGTGACGGCAGCCAGAGAAACAAGAGTTATTCTCCACCGTGCAGCCGATTTTTCTGTTTTCTTCATCTTCTTGAGAGAACAGGGAGGCCCGGACCGTCATTGCACGTACGAGGGGCCGGCCTCCCGGTACATCTTCGATTATTCAATCATTCGGAAAAATAGAAATCCCCATCCGGCAGCTGTCCGCCGACGGAAGCCGGATTGTATTCCAGCAGCACGGACAGGTAGTCCTCCATAATTCCCCTGGCATCTTCGGCATAGATGAACTGCAGGTTGCAGTTGGGGATGGCCGGCCGGGCGATCGCGGCAGGCATAATATCATACTTCTCGATCAGCAGGGCCGCCTCGGCCGGGTTGACGTTCACCCATTCGATGGACTCTTCGTAAGCCCGCAGGAATGCCGCGACAACATCCGGCCGTTCTTCGGCCAGTTCCGGCTTCACCACCACCACGGTAATTGGATAGCTCGTATCACTTCCCTGCACCTGTTTCCAGGACTCCTGAAAGTCGAGTATCACCCTTACATCCGGCGCCTTGCTGGTCACCATGGTCACGAAGGGCTCCGGAAGCACTGCCGTATCTTTTTTCCCGCCGATGATGAGCTGGGCCAGCTGGGCCCCGTTGGTGATGGAAAAATCGACAGTGACATCATCCTCAGGGTTCAGACCATTCTCCCTCAGCAAATAGGAAAAAAGGTAGTCCGGCGTAGCCCCCTTGCCGACGGAATTGACTGTCCTGCCCTTCAGGTCAGTCCAGTCCCGGATGGACAGGTCCCGTGAAACCACCGACAGCACTCCCATGCCCGTAACAGCCCCGAGCTTGTAGCCGGGACCTGCAGTGTAGAGCTTGGCAGCCATGTTGGAGGGAAAGACAGCGAAGTCGAGCTCCCCTCCCGCGACCCGCGCCACCATCTCCTTGGGGCTCGGCAGCACCTGAAACTCCGCGGTGACATTCTCACCCAGGGCCGGCGGCGTTTCGAACAGTTTTATTATACCGAATCCCGACGGCCCCTTGAAAGCCGCCGCCTGGACGGTCAGTGGTTCGAAGCTCGGGGACGGCTCTTCGACTTCCTGGATTCCGCGAGCGGCGACACTCTGTGCCAGTATGAGCATCCCCAGACTTACAACTATTACACTTTTGTACATACGCTTCATATCTATCACTCCTTGACTATAATCCTGAAATACCGTTTCTTCCCGGCGCGGAGGAGGATCTCACCCTCGTCGGAATAACCCGCGTCTATCGTCGCTTCGATGTCTTCGATCTTCTCATCGTTGACCCGGGCGCCGCCCTGGCTCACCAGTCGCCGGGCTTCACCCTTCGAAGAGCAGAGACTGGTCATGGCGAACAGGTCGAGAACGTTGATGCCTTCACTGAGCTGATCGGCACTCAGTTCGAGACTGGGAATCGCGTCCCGGTTGTTGGCCTGACCTTCGCCGGCGAATGCCGCCCTGGAAGCTTCCACCGCCTTCCCGGCTTCCTCTTCACCATGTATCAGGACTGTCTGTTCGTACGCCAGCCGCTCCTTGGCTTTGTTGATATCCTGCCCTTCAAGCTTAGCCAGTTCATCGATCTATTCGAGTTCGAGGAAGGTGAACATCTTGAGGAAGCGGCTCACGTCTGCATCGTTGACATTGCGCCAGTACTGATAGAACTCGTAGGGGGAACAGAGCTCCGGATCCAGGAAGATCGCCCCGTGTTCGCTTTTTCCCATTTTTTTCCCATCAGACCTGGTCACCAGGGGAAACGTGAGGGCATACGCCTCATTCCCGTCCATCCGGCGGATCAGTTCCACGCCGCTGAGGATATTGCCCCACTGGTCGTCTCCCCCGACCTGCACCTTGCAGTCATACTGGCGGTTGAGGATGAGAAAGTCGTAGGACTGGAGCAGCATGTAGTTGAACTCTATGAATGAGAGCCCCTTCTCGAGCCGCTGCTTGTACGCTTCGAAGCTGAGCATGCGGTTCACCGAGAAGTGACGTCCGATGTCCCGCAGGAATTCGATGTAGTTCAGATCGCCGAGCCAGTCATAGTTGTTGACCATCAGCGCCTTGCCCTCGGAAAAATCGATAAGCTTGGAAGCGCCGTATTTGATGCCTTCCTCGTTGCGTCTGATCTCCTCGATGCTCAGGATCTTCCGCATCTCGGTCTTCCCGGAGGGATCTCCGATCATCCCCGTTCCCCCGCCGACTACGAGAATCGGGCGGTGTCCATGACGCTGGATATGTGCCAGGGCATAGAAGGGTACCATGTGTCCGATGTGCAGGCTCCGTGCCGTCGGATCGACTCCGACGTAGAAAGAGACCACCTCATTCTTCATCGTCTCCCGCAGCCCTTCGAGATCGCTGCACTGCTGAATAAATCCTCTTTTTTCAAGTTCTTCCAATGCGCCTGACATTCTCATACTCTCCTGTAGTTTTTGATCTCTTCTTTAATCTTCGCACTCAGTTCAGGTACCGGGACCCGTTCCTGTTCCATGGAGTCGCGGTACCGGATGGTGACTGTGTTGTCTTCTTTGGTATCGTAGTCGATGGTGATGCAGAAGGGGGTCCCTATTTCATCCTGCCGTCTGTAGCGGCGGCCGATTGCCCCGCTCTGATCGTAGAAGGTGGCGTAATCTTCACGCAGTTCCTTCTCTATATCCTTTGCAAGTTCGGCGATGCCGTCCTTTTTCACCAGGGGAAGGACCGCAACGGTGACGGGGGCCACCAGAGGATGAAAATGCATGACTGTACGGGTCTCGCCGTCCTCGAGGGCCTGTTCTTCATAGGCATCCGAGAGGACCATCAGAACGGAACGGGTGAGCCCGGCCGATGTCTCAATAACGTAGGGTACGTACCGTTCCTTGGACTGATCGTCGAGATAGGAAAGATCTTTTCCCGAATACTCGGCGTGCCGGGAAAGATCGAAGTCCGTCCGCGAGTGGATTCCTTCCAGCTCCTGCCATCCCATGGGGAATTCGAATTCGATGTCGAAGGCATCCTTGGCGTAGTGGGCCAGCTCGTCCGGACCGTGCTGATGGAAGCGGAGCTTGTCCTTGCGAACGCCGAGCTTCCCGTAATATTCGATCCTCTCCTTTTTCCAGTATTCGAACCATTCCTGATCGGTGCCGGGCTTCACGAAGAACTGCATCTCCATCTGTTCGAACTCCAGGGTCCGGAAAATGAAGTTCTTGGTGGTAATTTCATTGCGGAAGGCCTTTCCGACCTGGGCGATTCCGAAGGGGATCTTCACCCGGCTCGTCTGGACAACGTTCTTGAAATTGACAAAGATCCCCTGGGCGGTCTCCGGCCTGAGGTAGACGATATTGTCTTCACTCTTCACGGCCCCCATGTAGGTGGAGAACATCAGGTTGAAGTCCCTCGGTTCGGTGAAGGTGCCCTTCTCCCCGCACACCGGACAGGGCGCGTCCAGGTCGATCTGATCGGCCCTGAAACGGCTCTTACAGTTGCGGCAGTCCACCAGAGGATCGGAAAAATTCTCCACATGCCCGGATGCCTCCCAGGTCCTCGGGTGCATCATGATGGCCGCATCCAGACCGACGATATTGTCGTGGAGCTGCGTCATCTCCTTCCACCAGAACCGCTCGACGTTGTTCTTGAGCTCCACTCCGAGCGGACCGTAATCCCATGCTCCCGTGAGGCCTCCGTACACTTCGCTGGATTGATACACGAATCCTCGCCGCTTGCAAAGTGATACCAGTTTGTCCATTGTTACTTCTGCCATTCTCTATTCCTCGCTTTCCAATAGGGATATTACACGGTCGATCCGCTCCAGGGTCTTCTCCGTCCCAAGCAGCCGTATCGATCCAAATAGGGGCGGCGACGTTCTGGTACCGGTAATTGCTACCCGCACCGGCATGAGCATCGCCCCAAGTTTTACTTCCATCTCCTCCGCCTTTAAGCGCAGCAGCTCCTCGGTCTTCTCCTCACCGTTCTCTTCGAAGGCGGCAATGAGGGGCCGTCCGGCCCTCAGGATCTTCAGGGTGCCGGCGGCATCCATCTTCTTCGGAATTACATCTTCTATATTGTACGAGTCGATCTCCTGCAGGAGGAACCTCGAGAGCTCGGATATGTCCTTCAACAGGTGCAGGCGTTCCTTCATCAGGGGCATCATGTTCCGAATGACGGTATTCTGCTCCGCGGTCGGAGGGTCCGATACCAGTCCGTCCCTGATGAGATAGGGCAGCACATAGCCGATCAGATCCTCATCGCTCTTTTCTCTGATGTACTGTCCGTTGAACCACTCGAGCTTCTTGTAGTCGAATACCGCCGGGGCCTTGTTCAGCTTCTCCAATGTGAAGAGCTTCTCGAACTCCTCTTTGGAGAAAAATTCCCGCTTGTCGTCATAGGACCAGCCGAGCAGCGAGATGTAGTTGATCAAGGCTTCCGGCAGGTACCCCTGACGCCTGAATTCGATCACGGAGGTGGCCCCGTGCCGCTTGGAGAGCTTCTGCCCGTCCTTGCCCATGACCATCGGCAGATGACAGTATCGGGGCACCTCCCAGCCGAATGCCTGATACAGCAGTACATGAAGCGGCCCGGAAGGGATCCACTCCTGGGCCCGCATGATGTGGGTGATCTTCATCAGATGATCATCCACGACGTTCGCCAGGTGGTACGTAGGGAACCCGTCGGACTTGAGCAGGACAGGGTCGGGAGGAATGTCCTTGTTCTTTTTCTTCATCTCCCCCAGCAGAATGTCGCTGAAAACTGTTGTCCCCTCGAGGGGCACCTTGAACCGAATGACCGGCTTGATTCCCTGACTGCGGAACTCTTCGCGCTGTTCGTCAGTAAGGTCCCTGCAGCGCCGATCGTAGCCCTGCCCCTTCTTGCTCTTCTTCTGCTCCTCCCTGAGGGCATCCAGACGCTCGCTGCTGCAGAAACAGTAGTATGCATGGCCGGATTCAACCAGCTGCTCGGCATACTGTTTGTACAACTCGAACCTCTGCGACTGCACATACGGTCCGTACTCTCCGCCTTTATCGGGGCCTTCGTCCCATTCGATTCCGAGCCAGGTGAAGGTGTCGTAGAGGTCCTGGAGGGCCTCTTCATGGTACCGCTCCTGGTCCGTGTCCTCGACACGCAGGATGAAGGTCCCGCCCTCAGCGCGGGCAAAAAAATAGTTAAACAAAGCGGTACGCACTCCGCCGATATGCTGAAGTCCCGTAGGAGAAGGTGCGTAGCGTACTCTCACACTCATAGTATCAACCTCTTACACAGTGTTTGGCTTACTCTTCACGTTTGACGCAATTATACGATTGCAGAAAAAGCGGGTCAAGGAAGTCGCCCGCAACCGGCGCTGCGCATTACGTCGCCGCTTCCTCTTCCTCCGGAAACAGCCACACTATCGCATCTCTGATAATGGGTGCCATCACGATCATGGCGATGTTGTCCTTATGCCGGTCGAGTTCCCGTTCCAGGTGCTGTCTGCTGTACTTCGCCTGCATTTCTTCCTTCATTTGATCGACCTGATCGAGGACTTCGTTGTCGAGCGTGCGAAAGGGGTCAAGGGTATACATTATCAAAGCTTTCAGGATCGGTTCCCGTACTTCACGGGATAATTCAAGGAGCATCTCCCTGCCTTCGGCATGTTCCCGTTTCATTATGACCCCGAAAGCATGCAGGAACCGTATCCACCTCCGATGTGGTACGTTCTTATCACTGAACTCACCGAAGAAAGCCACCATATCATTGTGTTCCTTGTGCAGTACCTTCGGCATTCCGAGTTCAAGCGCGAATTTTCTCAGCAGAGCCGGACGTTTCTCCCGAAGGTGCTGCTCCAGGGGTTCAATCTTTCTGACGTTTCCGGTTACAAAGTAGGACTGAATCAGTATTCTCACGTATGAAGTCTGAATAGTACCCTTCTGAAATATCTTCCCTTCGAGGAAATCTACCAATTCCGTCCAGTTCTCGGCTTCGAGCAATGAAAACAGGCGCCAATTGATGAAAAAGTAGCTGTCAATTGCTATAATGATAAGGATAAAAAGGGCCGGCAGGTACCAGGTTGTCGACCATAGAGATATGGGATAGTCTGGTCCCAGCATCATAACGGGCATTATTATGACTACAGCGAAGGAGAGAAGTATCAAGACGTTAAAAAGCAAAAAAATTAACTTAAATTTCACGCTTTTTTCTCCTATAATATATATGAGAGAGTCTACTTGATACTTTTTTGGGGGTCAACGGGAGCATAGATGAAAAAAGTTTCAGTTAATCAATTAGAAGAACAGACATATATCGATGCCCCGGTCTACCTGGATGGAAAATTCATCCTTCTCTCGCCGGAAATCGCCGTCTATCCGGAACTGATAGAGAGGCTCAAGAAGTGGAAATTCGATCAGGTTCATACCGACGGCCTCCCGACTCAGGCTCCTCCGCTTGCGAATGGTACAACTTCTCTGCCCGGTGAATCGATCCTCGATCAGGATATCAAGGAGAACGAAGCCAAGGAGAAGGCGCGCGCCTTCTTCAACAAATCAATCAAAGTGCTCGACGAGGTTTTCACCGATTTCCAGCTCAAGGGCGAACTCTACGAAGGACCGGTAATTGAACTGGCCAAGAACATCATGGCCGAAGTCAAGACAAATAAACAGTATCTTCTGAGTCTCGAACAGATCGATGAAGAGAGCGAATACTATATCGTTCCCCATTCAATCCGTACAGCTCTGTATGCATCGGCAATCGCGGACTTCCTCAAGCTGCCGCCTCACAAACAGATCGATGTGGGCACGACCGCCCTGCTGCATGAAATCGGGATGCTCCGCATCCCCCCGGAAATTTATCAGCACGACCGTGTTCTCACCGACAAGGAGAGACAGACAATTGCCGCCCATCCGGTAATCAGTTATAAAGTGCTCAAGGAAGCCGGCTTCCCTTCAAACATCTGTGTTGGAGTACTGGAGCACCACGAATACATCAACGGCATGGGATATCCCCGCAAACTTACCGGTGAGAGTATTTCACTGTACGGCAGGATCGTCGGGGTCGCATCAGCCTATTCCGCCGCTACCAGCAAGCGTCTGTTCCGGGAAGAACACGACGGTCACACAACCATTATGGATCTGGCCAAGGATATGGGCAAAAGGTACGACGAGCGGATTCTGCGCGCTCTCATTTTTACCCTGTCAATCTATCCGATCGGAACGTATGTGATGCTATCCAACGGGGCCGTCGGTATTATCGTCCAGACGGATCCCAAGCAGCCCAAGCATCCCATAGTCCGGCTCCTGATAAACGAAAACAACAACCCCTATCGCGACCGTCCGACGATACAGCCCCAGGACAACGATGAGGTTGTTATTGAACGTCCGCTTTCGAAAACTGAAGTAAGTGAATTAAAGGAATATCTGTCTCACAGTTAGCGGTCCGAACCACCTCTGACAATCCGGTAAAGTTGTCGATACAATAGAAACAAACACCCTGATAAAGGAACAGCATTATACATCATGAAGACCTGCACCGAAAAAACAGCTATCGAGAAGCTTCTCCTTTCTCTTCAGGAGGCACGAACACCGGCAGAACACCGGCGGATTATGGTCGAACTGAGCGCCTGTATCGGCGACCCACGAATATTTCAGGAGGAGCCGGTTGTACATTACAATACTCGACTGCACCAGCAGTCAATTGTAATCTGGGATGCCTTCGAATCGGTAACAAACGGCATGTACAATCCCGAAGCCCTTCACAGGTTGGAAGAGATTGATGATGAATCCCCTTTTTTCCCATGGAAAAACTTCATCCTCGCCGTTCTGGCATTTTACCAGGGAGATCGGGACAATCTTTTTCAATTACTGGAAAAAATCCCCGCCGGCACCCCGCCCGGTCGGTTTCGAAACCTGTTGCGTCATTTTGAAGAAGATACGGCACGTGGAAAAGCCGCAAACAAGTTATATACTCTGCTCGAGGATGATCATGATTTCACCAGCTGTGCCGTCGATCAGCTCAATGACTGTCTGGAAAATAATCATGCCGAGGCGTTTCTTGAATCCACCGGTTTTCTTGTTCGGGATATTCTTGCTTCCCACTCACATGCAGCCCGGCGGCTCGCGGTCTGGAGTATACAGGTCTCCTCGCTGCACGACTTTGATATATCCGGATATATATGCCGTCTCACGGACATGTTCGGCCGCAAAGAAGCCCTTCGCCTGGTTGCCGTTGCGCTCATGCCGGTGGAACCTGAAATTTCCCTGCTTTTCTGGCTAAGGTACGGTATAGAGAGCGTATCACAGGACACGATGTCCGGCGGTGAAACCTTTGCACTCATCTCAATTATCTCTGATACTTACAGGAAAATACTCGAGGACAATATGCTGGATGAGCTTCGCGGAAACAGGGAATATACGGGCAGTCTTCATTCACTGGTGCTGAAACTGGGGGATGAAACACTTCGTCTGAGCCGGGTCTCGGGAGAGCTTTTGCCGGATTCTGTCGCGCATACTCTTTTTCAGGGGATCTTCGGTTCGGTCGGTTCACAACCCTTTGATCCCTATGATTGGCTTGAAAATGCCGGGCTCTCGAG
>JBNGED010000005.1:12767-14276 GCA_049975605.1 Sediminispirochaetaceae bacterium
TATCACTGAGAGTATCACTGAGAGTATCGCCGGCAGCGGCGGCGGCATGTCCGGAAAAGACAACAAATATCATCCCCAGGGTCCGGACCACAGCGGATGCAGGCAGCTCGAATTACTCTTCGAAGAAGGAAGTGTTCATGACCGCCAACCATAATAGCTTTGATCCAGCCAGGATTTCTGAAAAAAAACAGCAGCTTCTCGGACCCGGAACCCTTTCGGACCTCGAGGAGCTGAAGCGGATCATAAAGCCGAAGCCCCGCTATATCGGACCGGGGCCCTGGCTCGAGATCCTGAAAGAATTGGAGGATAACACATGCAGACAGTAGAAGTTACCCTTGAATCCGGAGAGATCCGGGAGTATCCCTATGGAACGCCGGTACATCAGATATTCGGAGGAGGCATGGGCCCGCGGGACAAGAATCCCACAATAGCTGCTCTGGTGAACAATGCACTCACCTCCCTCTCCTATAAAGTCGAAATCAATGCCGCCGTGAAGCCCGTGCAGCTGTACAGCCACTATGGGAACCGCGTGTATCGCCGTTCCCTCAGCTTCCTGCTTGCTATGGCTTCGAGGGAGCTCTTCCCTGATCGGCATCTGATTATCGGACACTCCCTCGGCGACGGATTCTACTATTACTACGAAGGAACATCCGAGGTATCCGACGAAGATGTGAAGGCCCTCGAAGAGAAAATGCGTGAGATAACCCTGCGAGCCATGCCCATACAGCGGCGGGTGCTTTCCTACGAGGAGACGCTGCAGTACCTCAACGAGCAGGGTCTCACAGCAACCCGGAGGCTGCTCCATTACAGGAACGAACCCAAAATACCCGTCTATGTCTGCGGCTCCTTCATCGACATCTCCTATGAACCGCTGGTACCCAATACTGAACTCCTGTTCATCTTCTGTCTTCAGAATTATGCCCCCGGCTTTCTGCTTAGATTCCCCCTGTCAAAAACACCGGACAAAATAGATACCTTCAGGGACAACCCGGTCCTCTTCTCGATCTACAAGGAGTACAAGGCATGGGGCAAGATACTGGGGGTCAACTGTGTCGGAAGTCTCAATGAACTGGTGGAACAGAAGAAGATCCAGCACTTCATTCAGGTTGCGGAAGCTCTTCATGAGAAAAAAATATCAATCATCGCCGATCAAATCGTCGCGCGGAAGGACCAGGTCCGGGTCGTGCTGATAGCGGGCCCGTCCTCTTCGGGCAAGACCACCTTTACCCGGCGGCTTGCGATTCAGCTGCGGGTCCTCGGTTTGAATCCCATCATTATCGGTCTCGACGACTACTATCTGCCCAGAGAGATGACCCCTTTGGATGAATTCGGCAAACCGAATTTCGAGGACCTGCATGCCCTCAATGTCGAGCTCCTCAACCGGAATTTACTGGACCTTTTCGACGGGAAAGAGGTGGAGGTGCCGATTTTCGATTTTACCATTCAACGGCCGAGGGAGACCGGCAACAGGATGTGCCTTTCATCGCGGAGTATCCTGCTGATGGAAGG
>JBNGED010000005.1:14286-14704 GCA_049975605.1 Sediminispirochaetaceae bacterium
GATCCATGGTCTGAACCCCGACCTCACACCCAATATACCCGAAGAAAGAAAATACCGGGTCTATATTTCGGCCCTGACTCAGCTCAATCTCGACGACCACAACCGGATATCAACTACCGACAACCGTCTCATTCGGCGGATTGTGAGGGACCACCAGTTCAGAGGCACCTCGGCCCTCGGGACCCTCGAGATGTGGGAATCGGTCCGCAGGGGAGAGAACAAAAATATCTTCCCCTTCCAGAACGAAGCCAACTCGGCATTCAACTCCGCTCTCGACTACGAGCTCTCGGTATTGAAGCCCTATGTGGAACCGCTGCTGAAGACCGTCAAGCCGCACGACGAGGTCTACAATGAGGCTTTGCGTCTTCTCTCGTTCGTGGAAAACTTCTCTCCGATTCCATCACACATCGTACCGCCG
>JBNGED010000005.1:14714-17604 GCA_049975605.1 Sediminispirochaetaceae bacterium
GGAACGATCCCCGTTGCTGCGCTCTTTCAGGTGTCATCGGCGGGAGCGTGTTCTACACCTAGCAGAAATTATGCCGGCGGAGCTCTTCCAGATCGATCCAGTCCTTCCATAAGCCGCGGATGGTGGGCTTTTTCAATGCGGTCCGCAGTTTTTCCAGGAAATCATCCCGGTCTATTTCGCGGGCCCCCAGGTTTTCCATGTGCCGGGTGTACACCTGGCAGTCGATCAAGTTGAAGCCCTTTTCCTTAAGAGCGAGAACCAGCAGGATAAAGGCCGACTTCGAGGCGTTGCTTTTCAGGGAAAACATCGACTCGCCGAAAAAGGCGCTGCCGAGTGAAACACCGTACAGTCCTCCCGCCAGTTCGCCCCGGTCCCAGACTTCAACCGAATGAGCGTATCCGAGGGTATGGAGTCGTGTGTAGGCCCGTTCCATATCGGGAACGATCCAGGTGCCGTCCTGTTCCCGTCTCGGCACCTTCGCGCAGCCCTGGATGACGCTCGGGAAGGCCTGATCGACCGTAAATGAGAAGGCGGTTCTGCGCAGTTCCCTGCGCATCGATCGTGAAATATGCAGCTCCGGCGGTTCGAGAATGAAACGGGGATCCGGACTCCACCACAGGACCGGGCTTTGATCGTCATACCATGGGAAGACACCCTGCCGGTAGGCCGAAAGGAGAATTCCGGGCGAGAGATTCCCGTGCACGGCAACGATTCCCAGGGGCGCTGAGTTGTCCAGGGTGAAGCGAATGTGCTGGTCTATTTCGAGGTAGGGTACCTCACTCAGATTCAACATGGATCGTTATTCCGCCTTCCCCGAGGTCGACAATCGCATGTCCTCCCTCCGTAAGTTCGCCGAACAGAACGGCGTCCACGAAGTAATCCTTGACTTTTTCCTGGACGAGTCGGGAAATATTCCTGGCTCCGAATTCTGCGGAATACCCGTTTGCGGCGAACCAGCGGCGGGCATCATCCGTGACTTCGATGGTGACCTCTTTCTCCTGGAGCTGCTGGCTGAACTCGCGGACCTCCTTGTCCACTATCATCAGGACAACTTCCTCTGGCAGACGATTGAACCGTACCACCTTGTCGAGCCGGTTGCGGAACTCGGGATTGAACATGCGCTCCACTGCTTCCCGAATGGCCCCTTCGGTAATAATCCGGTCTCCGAAGCCGATCAGCGGTTTGTCCAAATCCCTCGCGCCTGCGTTGCTGGTCATGATGAGAACGATGTTCCTGAAATCCGCCTTCCGCCCGCTGTTGTCGGTGAGGGTGGCGTAATCCATGATCTGGAGGAGGACGTTGAAAATGTCCTGGTGGGCCTTTTCGATTTCATCCAGGAGGAGTACCGCATGGGGCTGTTTGCGGATGGCATCGGTCAGCAGGCCGCCTTCTTCGTACCCGACGTATCCCGGGGGTGACCCGACCAGACGGCTGACGGTATGTTTCTCCTGGTATTCGCTCATGTCGAAACGGATCAGTTCGACTCCCAGGACCCGTGCCAGCTGCCTGGCCAACTCGGTCTTGCCTACGCCGGTGGGTCCGACAAAGAGCAGGCTGGCCACCGGCTTCTCCTTCTTCCCGAAGCCGGCCCTTGACCGCTTGACCGCCCTGGCCACCGTCTCCACCGCCTCATTCTGTCCGTATACTTCGCACTTTATCTGCTCTTCGATGTTCTGCAGCCGTTCGACCTCATTGGTGGAGACGCGTTTTTCCGGAATACGGGCGATACGGGAAATTACGTGCTCGATGATCCGTTCGTCTATTCTGACGGGGGGAGTCTCTTCCTGAGACGTCCCGGTCTGATCGGGCGCTTCCTGTGAGCCGGGTTCTGTCCGTTCCGCCGGCCCGGATTCGGTCAGCTCCGCCGGTTTTTCTGTCTCATCGGGTTCCTTCCGTTCCGCCGGCTCGGATTCGGTCAGCTCCGCCGGTTTTTCTGTCCCATCGGGTTCTTTCCGTTCCGCCGGCTCGGATTCGGTCAGCTCCGCCGGTTTATCTGTCCCATCGGGTTCCTTCCGTTCCGCCGGCTCGGATTCATCCCAGGGCTCCGACAGCGGACGGCCGAATTTTTTACGGAATGACTGCAGCTGGGTATAAGCCCCCGCCTCATCCAGGACATCTATGGCCTTGTCCGGCTGGTGCCGGTCGTTCAAATACTGGTCAGTGAGATCCACGATGGCTTCCAGGGCGGCTTCATCGTACAGCACGTTATGATACTCTTCATACCTGCGGCGGATTCCCTGGAGGATCTCGAGGGTCTCTTCCCGGCTCGGGGCTTCCACCTCGATTTTCTGAAAGCGCCGTGAAAGGGCCCGGTCCTTGTCGAAGAATTTCTTGAACTCGTCATAGGTGGTTGCACCGACGCAGCGTACCCTTCCGGATGAGATCGCCGGCTTGAGGAGGTTGGATGCATCCATCGCGCCGCCGCTGACTGCTCCGGCCCCCACGATAGTGTGGATCTCATCTATGAAGAGGATGACCTTCTCCTCCTTCTCGAGTTCCGCAATGACCTGCTTCATCCGTTCTTCAAAATCACCCCTGTACTTCGTTCCGGCCAGAAGCCCGCCGAGGTCCAGCGCATAGACCTTGTACCCCTGCAGGCTGTCGGGGACGCTGCCGGCGGCGACCCTGGCGGCAAGCCCTTCGGCAATGGCGGTCTTTCCGACGCCGGCCTCGCCGACCAGGATGGGATTGTTTTTCAGCCGGCGGCAGAGCACCTGAACCGACCGTTCGAGAATATCCTCCCGTCCGATCAGTTTTTCCAGTTCGCCTCTCTCCGCGGCGGCGGTCAGCTCACGGGTGAATCTCTTCAGGGCTGTTTTTTTCCCACGGCGGGGCGCGGAAGGCTGATCTTCGGCATCTTCACGGTATGCTTCTTCGTACTCTTCCTGCC
>JBNGED010000006.1:0-840 GCA_049975605.1 Sediminispirochaetaceae bacterium
GAGCAAGCCCGCGGGGCTGTTCAAGGAGCGCCGCAGCGCGATTCAGTCACAGCGGAAGGAATAGAGTCCATAGCGACCATTACGAAGGGATGTATCAGTGCATCCCCCCGGTTACATCGCCGGAATCTACCGGTTGGAGCTGAACGCCAGCACGCAGTTCTGTCCCCCGAAGCCGAAGGCGTTGGAGATGGCCGCTTTCACCCTTTTTTCCCTGGCCGTGTTCGGTATGTAATCGAGATCGCATTCAGGGTCCGGGTTCTCATAATTGATGGTGGGCGGCAGCACGCCCTCCTTGATTGCGAGGACGGTGGCGGCGGCTTCAACCGCTCCGGCGGCTCCCAGCGTGTGTCCGATCATGGATTTACAGGAGCTGACGGGTATGCGGGGCGCCAGATCTCCGAAGGCCCTCTTGATCGCGACGGTTTCGATCCGGTCGTTCGCCCTGGTGGAGGTGCCGTGGGCATTTATGTAGCCGATATCTTCCCTGTTGAGCCCGGCATCTCTCATGGCCATTTCCATGGCCGCCGCGGCGCTTTTCCCTTCCGGCTCGGGAATGGCGATGCTGAAGGCATCCGTGGTCATGCCGGCCCCTGAAAGGTACGCGTATATCTCCGCCCCCCTCGCTCTGGCCTGTTCCTCCAGCTCGAGTACCAGCACCGCCGATCCTTCGCCGATGAGGAATCCGTCCCGCTCGGCGTCGAAGGGCCGGGATGCTCCAGCCGGGTCATCGTTCCGGGAGGTGAGGACCCCCATGCAGCCGTAGGCGTTCACCGGAATAGGGCTGATAGCGGCTTCCGACCCGCCGGCGAGCATGATGTCGGCGCCGCCGCTCTTCAGGAC
>JBNGED010000006.1:850-17178 GCA_049975605.1 Sediminispirochaetaceae bacterium
GCCGCCATAGCGAGGGCATGGGCTCCGGAGGCACATGCTGTAGCCACTCCCATGTTCGGGCCGGTTATTTTCAAATCGATGCCGATATTGGCGGAGGACATATTCGGAATGATCATGGGTACCGCCAGGGGATTGCCGAAGCCGGGACCTTTTTCCAGAAGAGTCCGGTGCTGGTCTTCCAGATTCACATAATCCCCCGCGGCGGTGCCGATAATGGTGCCGACCCTGAGGGGATCGCAGCTGTCGAGCTCCAGACCCGCGTCCCGTACCGCCTGAAGAGCCGCGCAGGATGCTATCCGGGAGAACCGCGACATTCGCCTGATCCTCTTTTTTGTCAAAAACTCTTCGGGCTGAAAATCCTTGATTTCCGCTCCGATTCTGCTCTTGTAGCCCGTGGTATCGAAGGCGGTGATGGGACCCGCCCCCGACACACCTTCCGTAAGGGACCGCCAGAAGTCATGTCTGTTGTTCCCGATGGATGTGTAGATACCGATACCGGTTACGGCAATTTTGATCTTCTCCATATTCCGTGCTCCTTCTGTAATACTCCCGATCCTGCCGGCGGCAGATTTTCACCAGACTACCCTGTCAGGCCGGAATTGGCAATCCTTTGACCCTCCGGTTTGTACCGCATGACCGACCTGTTTTTTTCTTTTTTTATAAAAAAAGAAGGCGGCGCTGTTACCAGCGCCGCCCGTATCTGCCGGCCTTTATTTCCGGCGTTCAGATACTGAATCCGATGCTCAGTCGCTGTACACTTTGCCGGGAATCAGATAGACCTTGCTTTCCGGTTCGTCGCCGCTGAAATAGGCATCCATCAGTTCCGCCAGCCGCGCCGCCATTCCTTCGAAGTCCTGAATGATGGTGGCCACGAATACTTCTCCGCCGTCAATCTCCTGGCGGGCAAAATCGGTTCCGTCCACGCCGACGACCCTCAGTTCGTCCCGGCCGACACGGTTGATAGCCTGGGTTGCGCCGTATGCGGGTTCGTCCCAGCCGGCCCAGATTCCTGCGAGCTCGCCTTCGGGCATACTGGTAAGAATGTCCGATGTGACGCCCCGGGCGAAATCTACCGGTCCGGGCACTTCAATATGCACCTCGCGGACGACCTTGATATCGGGGTATTCCGCCAGGGTTTCACGTGCGCCGACGGCGCGGGCGCGTACTCCGGGATGGGGATCGTGTGTAAAAAGCACGACATTTCCCGAACCGTCGATTGAATCAGCTAAAGCCTTGGCTGCCAGGTGACCGAGATCGGCATTGTCGGAGGTTATGTTGAGATACACTCCGTCGATGAACCCGGCATCGAGTCCGAATACGGGGATGCCTGCTTCTTCCGCTTTTACCAGGCCGGCTGTCATCTGCGCCGGGTCGCCCATTCCCAGTACGATCGCGTCCACATTCTGCGACACTGCGTCCTGGATCCTGCTCACGAGCATACCGAAGTCGCCGGCTGTGTCGGAGACGCGCACGGTCCAGCCGCGGGCTTCCGCTTCACCTTCGAAGTACTGTATAACCGCGGCGGTGGTTGCATTGGCCATGTACGGCGTAACTACGGCGATCGTCTTACCTTTTTCCGCGGCTTCCTGACTTCCGCCGCTCCACACGCTGCTCAGGGCGAGCACGAGCAGTAAAGCCATTCCCAGTGCAGTGATCTTTCCTGTTCTATTCATCTCATCCTCCTCATTGGATTTCTTTCAGAGCATGCATCAGCTCTTTCGTCTGTCTATATGCATCGCGAAAGATTACATATTTCTTCGCGTATACATCATTATTGGATGCGGGTTCGATGGTCCCTTCGCGGCGCTTCTCCGGCTTCGCCCCCCCCGGTACAATGGACAGCAGTGCTCCCGTACCTGAATAACGGGCATCATCCGCAACGGCCACCGGGACGCGGACGGCATCCGCGATTATCTGCGCCAGACCTGTAATTGACGCCCCTCCGCCGGCGATAATCAGCGGACCGTTCAGTCCCGGCGATTCTCTATCCGCTGTTCCCCGGTTCAGGGACTCGAAGACAGATCTCAGAGAAAAGGCCAGCCCCTCTTCCACGGCCCTGAAGAGTTCCTTTCTTCCCGTCTCGCGGGTCAGCCCGATAAACATTCCGGATGCGTCAGGGTCCTTGAAGGGCGACCTTTCACCGGACAAATATGGAAGGAAGATCAACCGGCATTCATCCGGTGTCATGCCTGCAGTATCGCCGGAAAGCTCCTCAAAGAGCCTGCTATGACCGGCGCCGTCCGGATCCAGAATTCCCATGAGCCAGTCGAAGGACCCTGCTGCGGTAAGCAGCGGCGCGACGCGGATGAGTTTCTCTTCCGTCGGATGATGCAGGTTGAACACGCCGCTGAAGGGATCCCCCGGCTTGTCGAGGGGTCCGGTATCGAGGACCCAGCCGCTCGTGCCCAGGTAGCAGGAACGCCTGAAGCCGGCGTTTTCCATTGAGATCGTACTGGCCCCTACATCTCCTACTCCGTGAATGAGCTTTATTTCGGGGGAGATTCCCAGGGCGGCGGCCATTTCAGCCGCCACAACTCCGTCTTCGTGGTTCCCCGGCCGTATTTCAGGGACGAGCTCAGGTCCCCGCGGCACGGACTTCAGGATCTCTTCCGCCCAGGTTCCGGACACCGGATCCATGAGGCCCGTTGTCGAAGCGGTGGTTGGGTCCGTACGGCAGACCCCGGTCAATCTGTAGGCTATGTAATCGTGGGCTCCGCACAGGATTTTTTCTGCCCGCTTCAGCACCGGGGCTTCATTCTCTTCGAGCCAGAACAGCTTTGCGGGAAAACCCGCCTGATCCGGTGTGTTTTTCGTTATCTCTGCAATGCGATCCGGACCGAAGGAGCTTAGAAAATTCTCGAAGCCCGGGCCGGAACGATGGGCGAAGTACAGAATTGCGTCCCGGATTGCTCTACACTCCGAAACCAGAATCAGGTCCTGCATCTGTCCCGTGAGCACGAGGTATTCAGCCTTCCGGATATCCGCCGACTGACCAAGTTCGCGAATCGCATTGCCGAAGGCATCAAACCACACTTCGGGATCGATCTCATCGCGGCCCTCGCTGCCGGAGGGATACCTGGCGATGCCCTGACAGACTCTGGTCCCGTTTTCGGCAAAACATTCGGCCTTTACCGCACCCGTGCCGATATCGGCGATTATCGAATATGCGTTCATTCCGCTCCTCCTGCCGCGTTAACAATCTCATCCGCGTATACACCAAGATATTCGATCCCCCTGTTCAGGGCATCCACCATCGCCGTTCCGATAATCACCAGATCGGCGCCGATTCCGAAGGCGGCCTTCACATGCTGCGGAGTACGAATACCGAAACCAAGCGCTACAGGCAGATCGGGGAACCGGTCTTTCATACCGGCAATTCTGCTGCGGACATTTTCATCAGGAGAAAAAACACCGCCGGTCGGCATATCCGCGGTCTGCAGATAGAAAAAAGCCGTATTCATAATCGACTGCGGAAAAGCACCGGCAGCGGCCACGAACTGGACAACCGGCAGTTGGAAGTGTTCGGCTGTTTCCGTCAGATAGACCAACTCCTCGGGTTCGAGGTCCGGTACGAGCAGGGCCCGTGCTCCGTTCTCCGCCGAAAGCCGCACGAAGGGTTCCACTCCCAGTCTTTCCACAACGGTTGCACGAAAGGCCATGACAACCGGAAGGAGCCCTTCCTCCGCCGCTGTTCCGACCCCGGTACTGATCGCGGTCTCCGGATCGATTCCGTTTTTCTCTACTTTCATGAGGGCTTGGCTGATGGTTCCGCCCTCGAGATCGCCGATCCCCCCGGGGATCCCGATCTCCAGGACTCTGATTCCGCTGCGGTAAATTCGACGCAGGGCTTCACGGTACAGCTCCACCTGAGGATAGCAGGATGGTAAATACCCGATTATTCTCTGTTCCGGCCGTGTGCCTTCGGAGAAGAGGAGACCGGATATGCCGGCGGCTGGATACTTCATCCTAATTCTCCTTCCGCTGTGCAAGTCCCGACAGCAGTACTGCCAGGACGAGAATCCCGCCGGTCAGGACCGACTGGATGTAGGTGTTGACACCCACGATATTAAGACCGTTGCTCAGGACCCCCATGATCAGCACGCCCAGGACGCTGCCGAAGATGTTCCCCTGACCTTCCCTGAAGGCGGTCATTCCGAGGAAGACGGCAGCGGCCGCATTGAGCATGAAGGGTGCGCCTGCCTGAGGGTGGGCTGAAAATAAGCGGCTCGTCAGCACGATACCCGCCACGGCGGCCGTTAGTCCGGAGTATACATACGCCAGGAAACGCGCCCGGCTCGTGTTGATACCCGCCAGGAACGATGCGGTCCGGTTCCCGCCGATTGCATAGAGCTTCTGACCGAAAGACGTATAATCCAGGATGACATAGGTGACGGCAATGATGAGGACCATCACGATAATCGAGATCGGAACAGGTCCGAGTGATTCCTGTCCCAGTATCCGAAAAGCCTCAGGCAAACCGAATACAGTCGTCCCTCCCGTAACGAAGAGGCTCAGCCCTGTATAGGAGGTCATCGCGGCGAGGGTGCCGATGAATGGAGATACTCCCGCGTAGGCGATTAACAGTCCATTGACTCCTCCCAGAGCCGCACCGGTGAGAAGGCTGAGACCGATAGCGGGAGCGATTCCCATGCCCCCTACCATGAGTTTTGCAGCAACTACCCCGCACAGACTGGCTACGGCTCCGACGGAGAGATCGAAGTCCCCCGTTACCATCACCATGGTTACTCCCGCCGAAGCGATAGCAAGGGTTGCTACCTGTTCTACGATATTCCTGAGATTGCTTATTCGCGGAAATGCGTCCGGTCTGAGAACGGAGAATAGAGCGAGAAGCAGCACGAAACCTATGAGGGTTCCCCATACCCGAAGAAAACGCTGCGCCGAAAGTGTGCGGCTTTCCACTGTTACACGCTCATTCATGAGTTACTCCTTGATAGCATAAAGTCAAATACTGGTTCTGATTCAGATTGTTATTTTCGATTGTCCCGATATCCGCTCCGTCCCTGATGAAGACGAAACAGTCCGCCAGATTCAGGATCTCTTCGAAATCGGACGATACAATCACGACAGCCACTCCATTGGCCGCCAGATCCCGGATCACATCATAGATCTCCTTTCGGGCTCCAACATCGACGCCCTTCGTCGGTTCGTCCAGGAGGAGGATCTTCGGACGGGCGAGCACCGCTCTGCCGAAGAGGACCTTCTGCTGATTCCCCCCGGAAAGGGTGCTGACCGGAGCTTCGTAGGATGAGGTTTTGAGCTTCACCCGGCTTCCGGCGTCCTGCACTGCCTGTTTTGCCCCGGAAAAATCGAGCAGACCCGCCCGGTTGAACCTCCCCAGACTGCTCAGGATCGCGTTTTCAAACACGGAGCGCTGCAGGGCAAGCCCCTCAGTACGGCGCTCTTCCGGGATCAGTGCAATACCCATGCCGAGGGCCTCTGCCGGCGAGCGCGGCGGATTCACCGTCCGCGATCCTATGCGGAACCGTCCGGCTATAGCGGGGACCGCGCCGTTGAGGAGCTTCATGAGCGTGCTCCTTCCGGAACCGACCAGGCCTGCAATTCCGAGTATTTCACCTTCCATTACCCGGAACGATACCGGACCGACTCCTCCTCCGGATATTCCTTCCGCCGCGAAGAGCTCCTTCTCGCTCTTTTCCCGGCGAATACCCCCGGCGATGCTCTCCGGTTCTTCGCCGATCATGGCGGTAATCAGGTGCCGTTTATCCGTCTCGCTTGCCGGCCACTGAGATACTTTTTTTCCCTCCCGGAACACCGTTATCTCCTGGGACAGTTCGAGAACATCGTCGAGGTTGTGGGTAACGTACACTACGGCTTTGCCGTGGCCCGTTATCCGCCGAACCATCGCGAAGAGGTGCTGCTTCTCTTTCTGTGTCAGCGCAGTGGCCGGCTCATCCATGAAGTAGACGTCGGCTTCATGGGCGAAGGCGCGGGCAATTGCAACCATCGCTCTTTGTCCCGGCGCAAGATAGCGGACGGGATCCTCCAGGGGAACAATCACTTCCAGCTGATCGAAGATATCCTGTACCTTCCGCTTGAGTTTCCTCCGGTCGTACAGTCCCATGGTAGTCGGCATCTCATGTCCCAGAAAAACATTCTCCGCCGCATTGAAATACTCGATGAGATTCAGCTCCTGATGGATGAAGGCCAGCCCGGCCTTCCTGGCATCGCTCGCATTACGAATCTCAACCGGCCGGCCCCTCATCTCCACAGCCATCTCATCCGGCTTTACTACGCCGGCCAGGGATTTGATCAGAGTGGATTTTCCGGCGCCGTTTTCTCCGACCAGTCCGTGCACGGTACCCGGTTGCACGCACAGGTCCACTCCGTCCAGTGCGCGTACTCCCGGATATGTCTTTGTCAAAGTCTTCACGTGCAATAGTGGTTCATGCATTACTGTTTCCTCTCCGCTATCTCAAACTGGAACTCCGAATTGTTGCCATTCCGGATCATCGACAGTTCTACCCGGTCGCTCCGCATGTAAGCCTGATCAAACAACACCGGGTTGCCGGCGGCATCCTTGCTCACCCGCTCCGAGAACAGACAGGCTGTCCCGGGAGAAATATCCAGCAACCCGGCAATATCCGATGCGGCGGCAATCGCGGTTACCTTTTCAGTGGCCTGGGAAATGACGGTGTGAAGATGGGTGTTGAGAACCGCGTACAATGAACTGTCAGGTTGATAGTCCCGGATCACTTCCCAGTGCTTCCGGGCGACATAGGATATCTGGACCACCACGGGAATGGAATCAATCGTTCTCAGGCGCTTTATCGCACAGACCTGCTCGTTTGCCACCCCGAGAGCCCTCCCTGCAGGCGTAGAGTCTATATGATCCAGACGTTCTATAACACGGGTCTCCAACCGCTGAGAATAGTCGCCCAGAGCTTGTTTGAAGCTTCTCAACTGAAACGCCCTGTGACTCGCGCTCAAACCGGTGACGAAGCTGCCGACTCCGTGTCTGGACTCTACCAGCCCTTCGTTTTCGAGGAACCGAATTGCCTGTCTGACCGTCATGACGGTTGTGCCGAACTCCTCCGCCAAAGCCGACTGGCTGGGAAGGGTTGTTCCAAAGGTGTACGTTCCGTTCTGGATCCTGGTTCTGATCTCGAGGGCAATTTTGTGATATCGAAGTCCCGGTGTTTTCATCTCTTTATCTACTCTTTCGGCGTTCTCTCTTATAGTCTTCTATAAGTGTATAAGTCTATATGTGTATTCTACGTCCTGTTTCCGGAATCTGTCAAGAAAATTTATGTTTTTTTCTACGTACGGGCGGCGGTATTCTTAGGGCCACAGCCGCCACCACAGCCGCCATATACAGGGCCATCGCGGCAAAGGCCCCCGCCCGGTAACCGAAGTGCAGAAAGAGTAGCATCGACAGCGGACCGGTCAGTACGGAGGCGAAGCCGTTGACCCCCCATGCATAGGGAATGAGGGCCGGATCAACGGTGTGCAGGTGCCGCATGAGGGCCGGGAACATCCTGCCCATGAAAAAGGCCGGTACACCGCAGATCACCAGCGAGACCAGGAAGCGGGACGCAGGCGGCAGCTGATCGAGCAGCCCCGCAATTCCGGCCATGCCTGCTCCGTCACTCCAGCCTGCGGGTCCGCCATGGCCAGATAGTCCGCCCCAGGCTGCTGCAAGGCCCCGGAACGCGGAGCCAGCCCGTCCTCCAGGCCTGATCCAGGCTGCTGGTCCGCCCCAGCCTGCTGGTCCGCCCCAGCCTGCTTCCAGCAGAAGGATCGCGGCCGCGGACGCAATGCCCGCCGCTGCGATTGAGCGGATCGGGGGACGGGATCTCAGTGTCATGCTCCCGGCACCGGCGGCGATGAGGAAGGCCGAAATGACCGCCGAGGCTCCGAGGACCGGATGGCCGAGGACCAGTGAGAACCTGTTCAGCAGGGTGTACTCCAGGCACATGAAGGCCAGTCCGATGAAGAGGGAGTACAGGAGGACCATCGCCGCCGGGTCAGCCGATATATCAGCGGCATGGGCATCTCCCCGCCCGGTCCGGATGGAGAGCGCCGGCAGAATGATCATCGGCAATCCGATCACCCCGAGCATTATGAGACTGAACAGGACAATCCGGTAGGCTGCCTCGGGCCCGGCGTAGACCGCGCCCCGGCCGGGAGCGGCCGGCTGTAGAGCCTGTGACACGGATCCGGCATCCCGTTTTTCCGGAAAAAAATGGAAATAGGGACTGTTGATGCCCCGGGGCTCCACATCGAAGGGGTACTCCCGCAGCAGGGCGGCACGATCATCCGCCAGTCCCTCCGCGGCGTACCGGTACCAGTCCGACTCCATCCCCGGAGGTGAGGGAAATCCGTGCAGGATCTTCCTGTCCGGGTCCGGCCGGTAGTGGGGAAGGTAAATGATCTCGAGTCCCAGTTCCCGGCAGGCCGTGCTGATCTCTACGGACAGGGCCTTATCGATCTCCGAGGCGAATACGAGGGTGGTAACCGCCAGGTGGTTCCGTGCGGCGGCGATATGGACGCCGGGGTCATTTTTCCCCGCTCTTTCCAGTGCAGCCAGCGCCGTTGCGAAAATCCTGATATTGTCCCGGGGCGGAAGCCGAATACCGCGGGTCATAGTGAGAACGCCGCCCCGCTCCAGACGGGAGACAGCCGCCGCCAGCCCCTCCACGGTCAGGAGCGGCGCCTTGGACAGCATCTCCATGCCGGTCCGGGTGCTCGGGAGACCCTCCGCCTCCGCCAGATGGATCAGGGAAAAACGGTCCTCCGTTCTATCGAGATACTGCCGGGGCAGCGCTACGCGCTGCAGGTACGGCGGAAGACCGATCGGCGCCGGCCGGCTCAGATTCTCCATCAGTTCCAGTTCGGTCTTCGTGGCGCTTACAAGAGTGATCTCTTCCGCCCCCATGAAGTCTGCCGTGTAGAGGCTGGTGTTGCCACGTTCTCCCAGAATCAGGACCCGCCCGGTCTCCCCGATTCTGTAAGCCAGACTCTGTGGTCCCGAGGCGAGGAATTCCAGGTCCGCTTCTTTTTCAGGTAAAAAAATCGTCCCCCCGGGATCCCCGTCATAGTAGAGCTGGACTTGAGGAGGCGGCCCGCCTGATGCCCCCAGGCAGCAGCTCGGTCAATAGGTGCTCCGCCTCACCCTGGTCCCGGAGCATCCGCGCAGATGTTATCGCCTTGTACTGGTCGGGCACTGGAGTTCCGCGGACGAATATCAGCAGGAAGCCCGCCAGCACTGCAGCCGCCGTCCGGAGTGCCCTGCGCCGGGAGACCGGGGGCCGAATAATCTGGAAGAACCATGCGGCCCCCGCGGGGAAAACGGCCGTCATCGGCGCAGTCTCCGGGCTGACATACAGCAGAACGAGGAGGACCGCCGCCCCGCCCAGTCCCGAACCTACCAGATTGAATCCGTAGAACATGCCGGGATCCTTCTCCACCGTGAGCATGAGGCCTATCACGACCGCTCCCGCGATGAACGGCGGCAGGATACAGAGGGTGTGGAGAACGAAGACAAACGCAACTTCGGGATCTGTATTGAAAGCCAGTACGTTGGGATGCACGAGATCCGAAGCGATCAGCGAGAGCGGAACCGTGACGACCAGAGCCGCCGTACACAGATCGAGGCAGGCGCGGTAGTTCTTCACGAGCCTCCTGTAGAACCGGCGGATGAAGAGACCGCTCAGGGCGAAACCCAGCAGGGCGAGACTGATGATCAGGAAACCGAAGTGGTAGTAGGAAATATAGGCATAGCTTCGCAGCAGGCTCAGTTCGAAGAGGAGGACCGCGATGGAGGTGAACAGGATGGACATGAGGGCGGGGAACCTATCTCCCTTCATTACCATCAGGGCTCCGGACCTCCGATTTTTCCCGTCATCGGAACGAAGCGCACCGGCATGAGCTGCTCCGATCTGACCCGACCATCCGCGTCCTTCTCCACGACCGTGAGGATCTGTATCTGATAGGGGCTGCCCAGAGGAACGATGATGCGGCCGCCCGGGGCAAGCTGCTCAATCAGAGGCGGCGGAACGTGACCCGCAGCGGCGGTGATGATGATCCCCTGGAAGGGGGCGGCATCCGGCCAGCCGTAGTATCCGTCTCCGCGCCTGACCTTCACCAGGGGGTATCCTGCCGCCGCCAGAGATTTCTCAGCCCCTTCGGCCAGCGCTTCGATGATCTCGATTGAATAGACCCGGTCCGTCAGCTCCGCCAGCACCGCCGCCTGATATCCGCTGCCGGTCCCGACTTCGAGGATCCGGTCTCCCGGCGAAATATCCAGCAGCCAGGTCATCAGGGCCACCACGTAGGGCTGGCTGATGGTCTGTCCGTGGCCGATGGGCAGGGGGGTGTCGGCATAGGCCCTGCGCCGTTCCTGCTCCGGTACGAAGAGGTGGCGCGGCACATTCGACATGGCGCCGAGTACTTTCCGGTCGGTGATGCCGCGGTCGTAGAGCTGGGATCGGACCATGGCCTGCCTTTCATCGGCGCGTTCGCAGGAGCGTTCACCGGCGGCTTGATCCGACAGCCCCTCAGGGAAGGGCGGCTGTTCGTTTTGAATTCCGGGATGGGCCGGACCCTGGTCCGGACTGCCCGTCTCCCCCTGCCCCGCTCCGAAGAGGGGGCCGCAAGAAAGAACCAACAGCAGCAAAAAAAGCGCGTGTCTTTTCATAACAGCACTTCTACTATCAATAGTAGGACCTGCGTAGAAAATAGCAAGTGCCGGGGGATCCCTACTCCTCCACCGCGGCCGGCTCACCGGCCCGGGGGAATATACCCAGACGTATCTTCAGATAGTGAAAAATTTCCTGGGGGATGTTCCGACCGGTGGCCTTCTCGAGGCCTTCGAAGCCGGGCGAGGAGTTGACTTCGCAGATCTTGTAGTGGTCGCCGTGGAAGAGGAGGTCCACCCCGGCGATTTCGAGTCCCAGGATGCGGGAGGTCTCGGCGGAGAGCCACTCCAGTTCGGGAGTGAGGGGGTATTCCCGGACGCTGCCGCCGGCGGAGTAGTTAGCCTTAAAGCTGTCGGAGGCGGCGGTGCGCTGCATGCAGGCCACCGCCCGTCCGCCGATGGTGAAGACCCGCAGGTCCCGGCCGATGCTGTCCCGGATGAACTCCTGGATGATGATGTTGGCCTTCGGGTTGGTCACTTCGATCAGCTGCATCAGGTCCTCGAGACTCTTCCGGTTCTCCGACAGGAAGACCCCCTTGCCCTGGGATCCGGAGAGGGTCTTGATAATGGCGGGGAAGCCTATCTTTTTCTGGATGAGTTCGGAATTCACCGGGAATTTGACCAGCATCGTCTTCGGGACGGGCAGATTTTTTTCCGCCAGAATCTGCTGGGTGTAGAGCTTGTCCTTGACGATGTCGATGTTATAGGCACAGTTGAAACAGGGTACGCCCAGCCGTTCCAGATGGCGGATGACCGCCAGGGCGAAATAGGTGGTTCCAGCCCCCATCCGCGGAAGGACGAAGTCGGGCAGCGGTTCGTGTTTCCCCTCGACGAGGATGCTCCTGCGGTCCTCCTGGGTGACGATCAGGTCGATCTGCTCGGGCTTGAGAATGCGCAGTTCGATGTTTTCGCTGCGGGCTTCTGCGAGAAAGCGCTGTATTTCATACATCTCGGGCTTGAGATCGGTCTCACCGGCCCGGTACAGTATCCAGCCCAGCATTCCGGCCTACTCTACCAGTCCCTTTTCCAGGGCCAGATCGTACTCCTCCGGGTAGTCTTCAAGTTCGTCCGCGTCTATTGCGTAGAAATCGTAGTATTCAAAATCCGGATCATCCTGATACTGTTCGTAGGCCCTCTCGGCCTCCCGCTCCGACTCGTGGACGCTGACAAGAGAGACTCCGTCGGTCACGAACCACAGTGTATCTCGCATATTTCTGCTCCTGTCCGGGAAAAAGGGCGGAATTCGGGAAGGGCGGGGGTTCGGCCCCATCATGCATCAACTCCACACTTATACCCCAAGAAACTGCTCGCCGGCCTTTTTCCAAAAAGATATAAGCAGACATTGTTAGCATGAAGGGTCCTTTGCCTGCTGAATTGTGTTTTCTTCATACGGTCAATTCCGGCTTTTGTCAATATACGCTTGTTGTGAAATTGATTTTTCAGCTGAAGAAATACTCGGAGCCGGCACAATAAAAAAAGCCCTGCCGTGAAAACTCCCGGCAGGACCGTATAATTGGTTTTGTTGAGAAGGGTCTCTTATCGGCGGCCCGTCAGTTTGATAATGTGGTGCCCGAACTGGGTGGATACGATCCCGCTGACCGAACCTATACCCATCCGGCTGACGGCATCCTCGAAGGGTTTGACCATCTTGCCCGGTCCGAACCAGCCGAGATCTCCGCCCTTCGCCTTGCTGGGGCAGGTGCTGAAATCCCTGGCAATAGCATCGAAGCTGGCGCCCGCTTTAATCTTCTGCAGGAGCTGCTGGGCGAGATTCCTGTCCTTGACCAGTATGTGGCTTGCTCTCCATTCCATTGTGCTGCTCCTCCGTTTCAGACGATCACGTCGTCAAGCCCGTGCTTGGGCACATGATGGACTGCATTCTCATCGCGGTAATACTTGATAGCCCCTTTATCCTTGAGGGGCTCAATAACTATTTCCTCGACCGGAGCGCCGAGGGCAATCATGAACATTATTTCGTAGCGCTTATCCAGGCCGATGACTTCCCGGAGCTTGTCCCGGTTTATGGAAGCGAACATACAACCTCCAAGACCTTTCTGGACTGCTGCAAGAAGCATGGTCTGCATGGTGATGCCGGCGTCGGTCTTGGCGGCGACGTCCTTGACCTCTGTATCACGGGCGACGGTGATGTAGGCAGTCGGCCGTTCGCCCTCTTCCGGTCCGTCCCAATCGCTCAGATAGGCAGCCCATTTCAGTGTCGGGTACACTGAAGCGCATTCCTCCTCAGTCCAGCTCAAGTGATACCGCAGCGGCTGAAGGTTCGCCCCGCTGGCGGTCAGCCGGGCCAGGTCGACGAGCTCCTTCAGGGTATCTTCGGGTATTCTCTTCTTCTCATCGAATCTGCGATATGAACGGTTCTTCTTAACAATTTCTGGAAAATTCATAGTCTACCTCTTTCATGGAAGGTTTTTATCTTCGATGGGTTTACTTTATCACAATACTTAAGTTTGGCCAAAGGGTTCTGATTGAATTGGACCGAATGCCTCGCCGGCAGTCCCCGCCGGGGCGGTGAAAAAAGCCGACCAGCCGGGCGGGCCGGTCAAGCCTGCGGCTAAGGGGCGACCGGAACCGGCACGGCCCCAACCAGCGGCTCCGTCCGCACATGCCCCGTCTCGGGATCGACGGCGGTCGGAACAATGCGTACTTCGCCCCCCCTGCCTGCAGCATCAGCACAGAGCTCACGCAGCTCGGCAATCTCCCTGAGGGCCGTTTCGTGGGCCTCGCGGCCGAGTCTGTAGGGCAGATACTGAACGAAACTGCCGGTCAGGTTCTCGTGCAGGTCCCGGGCGCATGCATCCACTCTGGCGGGAGAGTAGAATTTTTTCTTCATGAACGGGTCCATGTTCTTCCTGGCGTGCTTCCACATGGGTCGAAAGAGGTTGGGTTTGATAGCGAATTCGGCCAGCGTCGGGAGGAAGCCCTCAGTGTACGGCCGTACGGTCTCCACCCGGCCGCCGGATCTGTATTCCACTTCCATACTGTAGGTTTCCCGGGCCCAGCGGTTGTACCGTTCTTTTTCTTCGGATTCGAGGAGGTCGAACATAACTGTCTGGAGCTCTTCGTTGGCAACGTTGAGGAGTCTTTCCCGCTCGGCCTTGTTCCCCTTCTTGGAGACCGGCTGGACTACTTTGCCGAAACGCAGCACCATATTGGGCTTGTGCATGGTGAGGGTACCGTGTGACTGCATGTATGCTCCGCTGATACCCACCGGAAGAATGGGGGTCTGGGTCAGCTGGGAAAAATAGACCGCCCCCGACTTATTGTGAAAGTTCCTCTTCTCCCACATGCCCCCCGAAGGAAACATCAGGAGGTGTTTCCTGTTCCTGAGATTACGGATGATCCCGCTGACAGCTTCACTGTCGGCGTAGCCTCTCCGTATCAGGGTCATTCCGTAGACGGCCATCATCATCGATTTGAAGGGCTCCATCTTGAAGTCACGGGGACCGACCATTTCGAGCTGGTACGGATACAGGCCGAGCACGAGAGGACCGTCGAGGTTCGAGAGGTGGTTCGGTAATACAAGCAGCGGACCCTCTTCGGGAATATTTTCCAGACCCTCAACCTTGGTCTCCGTAAATAATGAGTAGAACCTCCGCAGAAATACCCGGCTGAATGTACGCCGTGCATGCAGGAAGGTGTACGGTATGTTTCTGGTTTTTTTGATGATTTTATCTGATAGCGCCGTTGCGGTCGTGTCAGCCATCTATCTGCTCCCGGAAAGATTTCATGCAGAGTGTAGCATCTTCGCGGTGTTTTAACAATGCAGAGACCCGGTTCCTGTTATCTTCTAACAAAATCATAATATATCTCAATTTTCCAGTTTTATCAGACTCCGGCGGCTTTTGCACCCTGGAAAAACCTGCTCTGATCTCTGTCTGCCGCCTCAAAAAATGAGACCCCCGTTAACAACGGCGGCCTCAAAAGGATAATGTGAGAAAACCAGCACAATGTAGCTAGTTGTGCTTACTTCGCTTCAGCCAGGGCTTCCTCGGCCAGGCTGAACAGTTCCTTCACGTGGATCGATACGCTGGATATGGCATCCACGTGACCGTCTTCGTCCACGTATTCGATCTGGGCCGGGTCCTGGGTCTCGAGAAGATAGGCCTCCGCACGGTCCACCTGTACCCACCAGGGGTCCTGGGCGCCGCCGTTCTCCACCATGCCGTACTGGCCTTCCTTGGAGAACTGATACTTGTCCATATCGCCTTCTTCAGGATAGGCGCTCCAGTGGACCGCTGCTATGTATCCGCCGATGACCGTTACATCGACGTAGTCTTTCCATCCGTGATTGAAGGCATCCAGTTCGGCATGGTAATAGCCGTCCTTGTATGGACCGCGGCTGACCGGACCCTGTGAAAGGGCCTCTTCGGCGAGTTCGACGAATTCATTGATGTGTATGGAGACGCCGCTGATGGCATCGGTATAGCCGTCGGAGTCGTAGCTGATTGCAGACGGGTCCTGAGCCTCGATAAGGGCGGCTTCCACCTTCGCAGCCTGTTCGAACCAGGGAGCCTGGGCGCCGCCGTTTTCGACCATCCCGTACATGCCGTTCTCGGACTGATTGACCTTGTCATAGCCGGAGTTTACGTTGGCCCCGTTCCACTCGGCCTCGACTATCTTGCCGTCTTTGACCTCCAGAAGGGCCATGTACTTCCAGCCGGTCCTTTCGCTGAAGCTCTCTTCCTGGGCAAAATAGAAGCCGTCCTGGTAGCCGCCGTCCATTGAAGAGGCCTCTCCCGAACTTTCCGCCGGAGCGGCTGCTTCCTCCTTCTGACAACCGGCCGCCAGTATCAGCGCCGCCGCCAGTATAATGATCAATGCAATACGAATTCTTTTCATATAAATCCTTCCTTGTGAGTGCTCTATTTATTACATTATAAAAAGAGTAAGGTATACATGTCAATAATAACTGACTTTTTTTATCAGTTTTAACCTTCTCTGTTATTTGACAAAGCGGAAAATAATATATATGATTTATTTTGTAAGCTTTACGCGGATAATGTGCCTGCACCTGTTTTTTTTGTGAAACATGAGGGATTAAAGAGATAGAAGGAGATAGTATGACCAAGAAGAAGATAGTAGTACTCGGCGGCGGATATGGCGGTATAACCGCCCTGAAGAAACTGTACCGCCGCTTTAGAAAAAAAGCCGACATTGAGATAACCCTGATCGACAAGAATCCGTATCACACCCTGTTGACTGAAATCCACGAGGTGGCAGGATCACGGGTTGAACCCGATGCGGTACAGATCAGTTTCGCCCGTATCTTCGGCGGAACGAGAATCAAGAGGGTAACCGATACCATCGTGGATATCGACTTCGAAAACAACACGCTGAAGTCCGAATCCAGCAGCTACCGCTACGATTATCTGATCATCGGGGCCGGCGGGGAACCGGAGTTCTTTGATATCCCCGGCGTCCAGGAGAACTCCTTTACCCTCTGGTCCTTCGAAGACGCGATGCGGCTTCGCAATCAGATCGAATATAGATTCCGTGAGGCGGCCCGCGAACCTGATTCTGCCAGGCGCCGCAGGATGCTCACCTTCGTGATAGCAGGCGCGGGATTTACCGGAATAGAGCTGGCAGGGGAGATTATCGAACGGAAAAAGACCCTCTGCAGGGAGTACCACAT
>JBNGED010000007.1:0-5714 GCA_049975605.1 Sediminispirochaetaceae bacterium
GTGCAGATTACAGGCGGCTGTCCGCAGAGCTGCAGCTACTGTCCCTATCCGCAGGTAGGCGGCGACATTCTGAAGCGCAGTGATGAGATGCACCTGGAGAAGTGGGAAGCACTTCTCGACAAGATCAGCTCATTTTGTGACGACGCGATGATCGGCGTCTCCGCCTGGGGCGAACCGGCTCTTCACTCCCGTATAGCGGACGTAGTCGGAGCGGTATTTCAAAGGCCTGGACTGTCGCTGACCATCGAGACTTCCGGAGTCGGCTGGTCCGTTCCGGTATTGAACCGCATAGCGGATGAGTACCGGCGAAAACACGGCGGTGATCGATCCAGCCTGTTCTGGATCGTCTCTCTAGATTCGGATGACAGGGAGTTGTATGCCAGTCTGAGGGGGCCGCAGCTGGATGAGGCCCTCGCGGCGATAGAGCTCCTGCGCAGGCTCTTTCCGGGACAGGTGTACGTCCAGGCCGTGCGGATGAAGAGCAATGAGGAGCAGCTGGACCAGTTCTACCAGCGCTGGAAAAACCGTGAGGACCTTCAGGTCATCGTACAGAAGTACGACTCCTTCTGCGGTTTTCTGCCGGAACGGAAGGTCACTGATCTATCGCCGATCGAACGCTTCCCCTGCTGGCACCTCAAGCGCGATCTGGTCGTTCTGATAGACGGTTCGGTGCCGATGTGCCGGGAGGACCTGAAGAACGAGTACATTCTGGGAAATGTGTTCGTTGAAAATATCGAGGATGTATGGGAGCGGGGCGGCGAGTATTATATGCAGCATCTGAAGGCCGAGTATCCGCCGCTCTGCGGGAAATGTGATGAGTACTATACCTACAACTTCTAGCTCAACCCGGGTTGCGTATAACATAGTCGGGGGCCGGAAGGAGGACCGTTCGCTGCAGGTGAGTCCTCCCATCAGCATTCTCCTTCTTCACAGGGGGAGCCGGCCGTACCGACAGGAGTACTTCCGGGAACTCGAGCAGCTCGGTTCCATCGAGATAGTCTCCCTCGAATCGAAGGTGCGGACCTATGACATCGATGCGTTGAGCCGCAAATACCCCCGGATCCGCTTCCTGATTCTGCACGAGGAGGTGAGTCGGGGAGAGCAGATCAATATCGGCATGAAAGAGGCCTCCGGGCAGTACGTCTTCGTTATGTGGAGCGACATGAAGGTCTCCTCGCCGATCGGACCGCAGCTGCTTCACCGTTTCGTAGAGTCCGAACGGCTCTGCACGGTGCCGGTAATTCAGAACACCAAACTCGAAACGGTCCCTTCGGTCATGGTGCCGGCTTTTCACCGGCGTACGTTGAAGATCCTGCCGATGCTGCCGCAGCAGAACGGGGTGCCGACCCTGTTTCCCTTCGACTACTGCGGAGTCTACAATAAAGAAAAATTTTTCCTGGCGGGCGGTTACGACTACTCCATCCCGACTTCTCACTGGCAGAAGATGGATTTCGGCTTCCGGGCCCACATGTGGGGATACAGTCAGGAGTGCGAGACGGCCTTCCGGGTTCGTTACCTGGCCGCCGAGCCGGCCGACGATACCACCCCCGATGAGAGTTACAAGCAGTTTTTTCTCAAGAACCTGAGCGTCTGCTTCAACGGAGACCGGGGGGAGGTGCCCTGGCGGAAATTCCTGCCGTATTACTTCCGTTCGGGCAGTTCTTTTTTCGCAGCGATGAAGGAGTTCAGGAAGGTGCGCGAATGGGTAGCCCTCAATCAGTACCGTTTCACCAAAGACGCCCGAGATGTTACCGCGCTGTGGGAGGAACCGGATGCCTGAAATCACCGGCGGAACGGCCGAAACGCGCGGAACGGCCGAAACGCGCGGAACGGCCGGAACCGGCGGAACGGCCGAAACCGGCGTCTTTCTCCAGGTACGTCTGGACTCGAGCCGGCTTCCGCGGAAGGCCCTTCTCATGCTGGAAGGCAAAGCGGTCATCGCCCACGCGATGGAGGCGCTGAAGGCCGTCGAGGCAGATGTTTACGCACTGCTGACGGATCGGGAGAGCGAAGCCTCCCTGCTGCCCTTCGCGGAGACATGCGGATTCGAAGTATTCACCGGTCCCAGGGACGATGTGCTGGAACGGTACGCCCTTGCGGCGGAATACTACGGGGTGAGCACCATTATCCGTGCCACCGGTGACAATCCCCTCGTGAGCGGGGAGTGTGCGCAGATGCTGCTGGATCTGTATCGGCAGCGGGAGGCGGATTACAGCGGCTTCAGAGGACTGCCCCTGGGAACAGGAGTGGAGTGCGTACGGACGGCGGCACTTTTAACGGCCCGTCGACAGACGCGGAATGAATACGACCGGGAACATGTGTGTCCCTATCTCTATAACCACCCCGATATGTTTACCATCTACCGGCCGCCGGCGCCGCCGGAATGTTACGGGCCGCAGCTCAGGGTCACTCTGGATACCCGGGAGGACTTCGAGCGTCTCAGAATGATTTACCGTGAACTGTACCGCGGCGGACCCATACCAACGGCAACGCTGGTCAGAGAACTACCCCATTCGATTTACGCGGCGGGATAGAGGAATGAAAGACTCCAGGTATCTGTTTCTACCCTCGGTAATCACGGGAAACGGCACCGGGCACCTGCGCCGGGCGCTGCGGCTCGCGGCGCGTATGGAAGCTGAGACCGACGGCGGCGGCAGAACAGGTATTTTTGTGCCCGGTATGGAGGACAGACCCGAGCTGTACAGGCTGGTTGAAGAACTGCGGCCGCCGGGGACCGTGATTATCCGCGACCCGCGGGAGCTGATCGGGGGCTCCTGGGACTTCACCATCTGGGACCGGAGGGAAACGGATATGGAGGAGCTGCGCCGCTGGATCTCCCTCGGAGTGCCCGTCGGTATCGATGAAGGCGGCGCGGCCCGGCAGTTTTTTCCCATCCTTGTGGACACCTTCCCCATACCGCCGGAGCATGGAAGCCCCAATATCGCCGATCCCGGATTTTTGCCCCAGCCTGCGCACCGCAGAGCGCCTCCGGAGAGCTTCAAACGGATTCTCATAAGCTTCGGAGGGGAAGATCCCGCCCGGCTGACCGAGAAGATGACCGCATGGCTTCTCGACGAGGGGAGATTTTCCCCTGATGACCTGACCGTCGTGATCGGCCCCCTTTTCGGCGACCGTGCGGTACCGGAAGACGTCGGAATCCTCCAATCGCCGGAGAATCTGGCCGAACTGCTTGCGGAATACGATCTGGTCTTCACGAGCTTCGGACTTACCGCCTACGAAGCGGCCGCCGCCGGTACCGGAGTTCTTCTACTCAATCCTTCGGAGTACCACAGCACCCTTTCCAGGCTGGCCGGATTCACCGAGATCGGGGTGATGAATATCGAGCAGAACAAGCTGGAACGCTGCCTGAGGGAACCATCTCCGCATATACCGATCCTGAAAAAACTGGTCCCCTACGAGGCCAGGGACCTGGCCGGCTTCCTCCTGGAGCTTTCGCCGCCGCAGGTGAGCTCCTGCCCGGTCTGCGGGCAGCGTGAGTCGAAGGCGGTAGTCCGGGAAGAGAGCCGAAGCTTCTTTACCTGCGGGGACTGCGGTACCATCTATCAGGTCGACTTCGCCGATTCGCAGGATTCGTACACGGAGGAGTACTTTTTTTCCGAATACCGGCAGCAGTACGGCCGTACCTACCTCGAGGATTTTGAAAAAATCCGCGGTCTCTCGAAACAGCGGCTCAAAAGGATCGAAGATCTGCTGCCCAACGGAGGCCCGGGGATACCTGATGCAGGTTCCGGAGAATCGCCTCCCGCCCTCCTCGATATCGGCTGCGCCTACGGTCCCTTTCTCAGGGAGGCGGATGAGGCGGGGTTCCGGGTGACCGGCCTCGACGTGGCCGAGACGGCGGTGCACTACGTGCGGGATACACTGGGATTTACCGCGTATCACAGCTCTTTCGAGGCCTTCGATGCAGAACCGTGCAGTTACGATGTGCTCACGATGTGGTACGTTATCGAGCATTTCTCCGACACTGACGCGGTTATGAAAAAAGCGGCCCGGCTGCTGAAGCCCGGAGGAATTGTGGCCCTCTCCACTCCCAACTCCAACGGGATCAGCGGCAGAGGGGACACCGGAGAGTTCCTGAGGCGAAGTCCCAGGGACCATCACATCGTGTGGTCTCCGGAGCTTGCCGAAAAGGTGCTCGCCCGGTATGGTTTAACAAGCGAAAAGGTCGTAATAACCGGTCATCATCCCGAGCGGTTTCCATCCTTCAAAGCGGTCAGGCTCATTACCGGACCCTTCGGATACCGTCTGCTGAAGAGTTTCAGCCGATTCGCCGGACTGGGGGACACCTTTGAAATCTATGCACGCAGGACGGGGGAATCCAATGGATAAGAAGCACATATTGATACTCGGAGCCGGGGTCATGCAGCTGCCGGCGCTCAGGTGGGCCCGTGACCATGGCTGGTACGTGTATGCCGCGGATGGGAATCCCCAGGCAGTCGGTATTCCCCTTGCCAACCGATTTGTCCACGTGGACCTGACCGATGTCGAGGGAATGATCGCGGCGGCTTCCGATATCAGGAAAAAAGAGAGACTCGACGGCGTGTTTACCGCCGGCACGGACTTCTCCTATACAGTAGCGAGGGTGGCCGAAGCACTGGACCTCCCGGGGCTGTCCCCCCGGGTTGCCTACCGGGCGACCAACAAGGCGGAGATGCGCCTGGTTCTGAAGGAGCACGGGGTCTCTTCGCCGGGATTCACGATTCTCCAGGACGATTCGTCACCCGATGAGGCGATCAGGGATCTCAGGTTCCCCCTCGTGGTCAAGCCGGTGGACAATATGGGCGCCCGCGGTATTCGGCGGATAGATACCCGGCAGGAGTACCGGCAGGCAATCGAAGATGCCAGACAGCACAGCCGCTGCGGTACCGTGATCGTGGAGGAGTACATACCGGGAAGCGAATTCAGCATCGACGCGCTGGTGGTCAACGGGAAGGTGATATATACCGGTATCGCCGATCGGCACATATTTTTCCCTCCGTACTTCGTGGAGATGGGGCACACCATTCCCACGGCGGTGGACGGAGAGATCCTGAAGAGTGTAAAGGCGACCTTCGAAGCAGCCGTTCACGCCATCGGCATCGACAACGGGGCCGCCAAGGGCGACGTAAAGTGGGACGGCAAGCGGGCGGTCATCGGGGAAGTCGCCGCCAGACTCTCGGGGGGTTACATGTCCGGATGGACCTATCCGTACTGCAGCGGCGTGGAACTGACGGGCGCCGCCCTCCGCCAGGCAGTCGGCGAACCGCCCGACGGTCTGAGGCCGGTCCTCGACAGAGTCTCCGCCGAACGGGCCTTCATCTCCATACCGGGGATTGTCGAGTCCGTCGAATGTATCGAGGAAGCGAAAGAAACTGCGGGGATAAAAGAGCTGTTCATCCGGGTCGGACCAGGTAATTCCATAGATTTTCCCACCAACAACGTGGAAAAGTGCGGGAACTTCATTGCCGTCGCGGACACGAGAAAGGATGCCGTACGGGCGGCCGAAGAGGCCTGCCGTACTGTTTTCGTGCGGCTGAAGCCGGCCAGCCGGCGCACCCGGGATTTTCTCCGCGATAACCGCGTCACCTGGATTCCGAAGGCCTTCGAACTGGAAGTGCCCGACAATATCGCCGCCCTCGACAGGATGCCGGAGATGAAACGAGGCCGCACAGCGGAGGGCGACACTCAGCGGGGCGGCCGGCAATCGGACCGGC
>JBNGED010000007.1:5814-17062 GCA_049975605.1 Sediminispirochaetaceae bacterium
CGAGGCCGCACAGCGGAGGGCGACACTCAGCGGGGCGGCCGGCAATCGGACCGGCATTCGGAGCAGCCGCGGATCGGTGTTTTGCCCCTGCCCCGTATAGATGAGGAGAAGAGCCGGGACTGGCACGGCATGACCCTTCCCGACGCATTCCGCAGGGTCCTCGATCTGGCCCAACTGACGCTTGTGGATGACGATAATGATGCCGATATTATAGTAGGGTCCCTCTTCTGGAATGCATTTCTGAAAGGCGGTCTTCAAGCTGGAGTCTGGATCGTCGACACCATCCGCAGGGAGGGGCGGGGAGTCTGAACCAATGCGGCTGAACTTCAATCGTATCCTCCTTTTTTTAACGGTATTCCTCCTCTTCACAGCGGCTGCGGCGGCCGCCGAATCCGGAACTTCCCTGCAGGAGATCCTGCAGAAGACCGGCGCCCACCTCGAATGGGACGCCATGCGGGGGATCGGACGCATAGAAAAAGGGGACAAGACCCTGGTCGTGGGAGAGAATTACCCCTTCCTGCTGATCAATTATGAGGCCGTTCAGCCGATCACCTCCCCCTGGCGGGGACCCGGCGGCGGGATCTTCTTCTCCGACCGGGATGCTCCTCTGCTTCTGGACAAGCTCGGGCTCCTCCCGGACACGGAAGGGCAGTTATACATCTCGACCATCATCATCGATGCCGGTCACGGCGGGAAGGACCCCGGGGCCATAGGCCGGTTCAGGATCGACGGGGAAACGACGGAGATAAGGGAGAAGGACCTCGTGCTGCAGGTCTCCACTTCACTTGCCTACAGACTCGGGGACCGCTACCCGGAGAAGCGGGTCGTTCTGACCCGCGACGAGGACGTTTATCTCACCCTCGAAGAACGGACGGAGATCGCCAATAACATCGAACTCGGAGAGCAGGAGGCGATGATCTTCATATCCATCCATGCCAACGCCTCGCTGAACAGCAAGGCCGACGGCTTCGAAGTATGGTACCTGCCGCCGAATTACCGCCGGGAGCTTATAGATCCGGCGACCCTCGATCAGAGCGCCCGCGAGGTGGCCCCCATCCTCAACACGATGCTGGAGGAAGAATACACCGTTGAAAGCATACTCCTCGCGCAGAATATTCTGGAAGGACTGGAGAGAAAGATCGGCGCGGAACACGAGAACCGCGGTCTGAAGGAAGAGACCTGGTTCGTCGTCCGCAATGCGAAGATGCCCTCGGTACTGGTCGAGATCGGCTTCGTCACCAACAGGGAGGAAGCTCTGAAGATGAAGAACACCGATCACTTGATGAAGATCACCGAAGGCATCTATAATGGGGTGTGCGGATTTATCGAGCACTTTGAGAAACCGTTCTCTCTGGAGTGATTTTTGAAAAATTTCGATCGAACTACCATTATTCTGGCGGGCGCACTGGCCCTCGTTTTTTTGATCTCCGCCGTCTCGTACCTGATCTGGGGCAATGAACAGGAAGAGCAGGTGCTGTTTTTCCCCACACATCAGACCATGGAGGCCCGCGGGGAGGCGCGCATACTTCCGAGAAAGGATACGAAGGAACAGGAGATCGAGCTTCTGGTCAAGGAGATACTCCTCGGCCCCTTCAACATCAATTACATGCCGGTAGTTCCCCGTGACAGCAGTATACGGAGCATCATGCTGCGGGAAGATACCCTGTACATCGATTTCACCATCGATGTGGTATTCCAGGAGGCCGGTTCATCCCTCTCTCTCCAGGAATCCCTTTCCTACATCGGCCTCAGCATTCAATTCAACTTCCCGCGGGTGAGGAATATCGTCTATTCAATCAACGGGAATCAGCTCGAATTACCTTCTGAAATCGCCGGAAGTTGAAAAAAAAAGAAAAATCGTTGACAAAATAAACTGGTTCCGTATAATTTTAAATGCAATAGGTAATTTGTTTTAAAAAGGAGCACTGGATGAAACGGTTCGGAATTCTACTTGGTATTATGCTATTGGTGGTAAGTTTTTCTGTTACCGCGGAAGAATCGGTTCTCATCGATTTTTCGGAATTGACTGCGGATCTTGAGGACGGAAACAACTCTGCTACTCTCGTTGACTTTTCTGACAAAGCGGGCATTGGGTTCTCCGAAGAAGAGAAGGAACTGATGAAGACCTCCCTGGCCATAGAGAACTGGGACGTCGTACTGGCTTCTTCATCGAGAACAGTAGAGAATCAGAGGCTATCCTATACTCTCGAGGCTCCCGTACGGGACGACGCTCAGAAGTTTGCAGGAGAGACGGTGATGGGTATAAGGGTTCATTTCCCGACTGAACCTTTCAACTCCTATGCCATCATTGAGCCGCCGTTCGAAATTCCTGCCTACATGCAGGCTGACGAGCAGGACCGCGAGGGACGGATGTTCGAGAACAAGGGCGTTATCAAGAACGTAGGCGCGGTCAAGAAGATCTCGGTGAACGTCTATGGATCGAACTTCCCCAACGGCCTCGGTATAATCATTGAAGACCAGAACGGCCGCGAACAGAATCTCTTCCTCGATTATCTGAAGTTCAGAGGCTGGAGAACTCTGGGATGGGTCAATCCCAACTACATCGATGACGTGCGCAACCGTGAACTGGTGAGTATGCCTCTCTATCCCCGGATGACTCCGATGCGCAAGCTGAAGGGATTCATCATCTACCGTGATGCCGCACAGGACGGCGGAGACATCATCACCTACATCAAGGATGTAAGCATGACCTACGACCTGGCTGTGCTGCCCGGTACGACCGATATCGACAATGAATCACTCTGGGGAATACTCGAAGAGCGCGAGGAATCACGGCGGAACGCCGAATGGCGCAGACTCGGTGAGATTCAGGTGTTGAGAGCGCTTGAACAGCGCAAGATACATCAGGACGAAGGCGAGCAGACGGAAGAGTAGATCCGAATCGACGGATATATGCTGCCTGAACAAGGCTTTCCCGATTGATGATCTCAAAAGTGTCAAGAACATAGCTCAAAAAGCGGGCTGTCCATTTCGGACAGCCCTTTTTTTCGTCTGATTACCTTCAAGAACTGCTGATTAGAAGGAGAACTCCAGGCCCATGGTCCCTCTGAAGAGGAACAGCCCGATACCGCTGTCGGGCAGGCTGAGGGCGCCGCTGCCGGCGCTGCCGAATGAGTAGATATTGCTCTCGATCATCGTAAGCAGGGTCATGGTCGGGGAGAGTTCGAATCTGAAGTCGGTCCCCAGAACCAGTGAATTGAGGGAATTGGTCTCACTGGTCCCACCGGTCGAGTAGACCCGCTCGAGGTGCTGATAAGCGAAGGAGAGGAGCACCCGTACCGGCACGTTTTTCTGAAAGATATTGACATCGTACGAATACTCGGTAAAGGAATCATCCACTTCGAGGGTATCGGTCTGCTGGGATACGTAGCGCTTGGTCACCAGGTTCAGCGAACAGATTGCGTGGGGAATGTAATAGCCCACCGATATCTCGTTGTGCTCCTGCAGGTAGTCTCCTGCCTTGGTAAAACGGGCGGCTATGGAGCTGTCCGAACGGAAGGAGGCGAACGCGACGCCGGGGAAATCCAGGCGCACAGAGGTGGAAATACCGCTCTTCATGATGGTGTCCCAGGAATTGAAGAGGCCGAAAAACGGACCGACGGCAATCGTGTAGAAATCCCGGGCATACTGGAATGTCGTGTAGGTCGTGTATCTGAGAACGGGATCGTACTGAAAACCGGCTTTGAGCGTGAGATTGTCGTCGATGATCTGTTCTCCGAACAGACTGAAGCCGTAGTAGTAGTCCGTGCCGCTCAGGCTGGTTTCGAGGGCCGTGCTCTCCCTGTCGAAGGTCAGGTTGCCTCCGTGAAACAGGGCGGTGACATCGACTGCATGCAGCGACTGCCCGCACACCGCCGAGATGAATATGAATGCCGTCAGGATCAGGGTATGCTTTCTCATACTAAAACTCCGCCTTTATTCCGATTACACCCTCGACGAACTCTTCCAGTTCATAGGGAACCACGGTGAGGTTGACCATGAAGTTCCACATGACCCCGCTGGTCACTACGCTGAGATAGGGTGTGGTGGTTATTTCGAATTCCTGGCCGCTGCTCGTCTCGGTGACCAGTGTGAAGTTCGTCTCCAGGCCTCCCGACAGCGGGCTTCTGAGCGGATCGCCGAACTGCAGGTTGAAATGGATATCCGCCGATCCCTCTTCGCCGGTCGTCTCCATCAGGTAGTATCCGGGGTGCCAGAAGAGGGTCATGATAACGCTCACCAGGTCGAAGTGGATCCGCGGTTCGAAGAGGAAGTAGAAGTTGTTGATATTGAACTCTTCGAGGGGCTTGTAGTAGGGGACTCCGACCTGACTGAAGAACTCTCCGCGTTCGCCGGAGCTGAAGTAGAACATGAGCCCCGCCCGGTAGAGCCCGTAGTCACCTTCGGGAAAGGAGCCGCCGGCAAAGAGCTCTAGCTTCAGATTGTCGTAGTTCGCCAGGAACTGGAGATCGGCGGAGTAGTTCCCTTCGCCGAGATAACTGTCCTGATAGAAGAAGAGGTTCGTCCTGCTGTGATCGCTGCCGAAGGAGCTGGACAGCTGAATACCGGTACCGTTGACGGTGTGTATTCCCCGGTACTCGTTCTCGGGAAAGTAGAGATAGCCCTGGTACCTGGTGGTTATGGGACGGGAGCCGAAGTAATCGGGAAAAATCTCCGCCGAAGCGAGGCGTTCACTCTGACCGACGAAGTAGGTCAGATCGGTGTAGGATTCGAACATGTTCCGGTAGGTGATCCTGGCGCCCTGGAACTCTATCGTGGTCTGGGTATCGAGATAGTCCGAGAGCGCGTAACTGTACGCATCTGCGTCAGCGTAGTCCGAGCGGACGGGCGGGTCCTGGGCGATGGCGGTCAGATCGCCGCTCTCGAATCCCAGCTGCAGGGAACCTCCGAACTTGTAGCCCCCGCCGACCTGGATCTCGCTTCGGCCTCTCGTGCTGAGAAGGACGGATTCCGAAGCCGTGTCCCACATGCCCCGGGTGATCAGTTCCAGCTCGGGAACGGTCAGGTCCGCCGCCGCTGCAGCGGCAGGGAGCATCAGGAGAACGGCGATTACGAACACGCCCGCAGTGATTATTTTTTTCATGAGCATAGCAACCTCTTCTATGAAAAATGTACATCAGTTTTTCAGAAAAACAATGAACGCTATATTAAGAATATCGACATTTTGGACTCTCTGTAAAGTTTATACTTGACTTTAACAACGTTATATATAAAGATTAATCCAACATGAGCGACTATTTAGATCCCAACAATGAGGAACTATTAAAAGACTTTTTCATCGAAGCCGAGAGCCAGGTCGACACCCTCGAACAGAACATCCTGGTGCTGGAGAACGATCCCGGCGAGCGGGATGCAATCGATGAGATCTTCAGGGCGGCCCACACCCTCAAGGGGGCGGCGGCCACCGTCCAGATGACGAACCTGGCGGAATTTACTCATCTTGTTGAGGATGTCCTCGACGCCATTCGCAGCAGCGAGATCTCCGCCGATGAGCATGCCGTAGATGTCCTGCTCAACTCGATTGATGTCATCAAGGAGATGCTGGAGGCTAAGCGGGAGAACAGGGAGTTCGACGCTGATATTTCAGACCTGAAGGACCAGCTCAGCGGTCTGCTCTCGAGCGCCGGACCGGCGGGCGGGCAGAAGGCGGGCGGACAGAAGCAAGGCAAGGATAAGACCGGCAAGCAGAAGAGCGCCAAAGCGGCGGACAAGACGAAGAGTTCTACAGCCGGCAAAGCATTGGGCAAAGCCGGGGTGGGCCTCTCGGAATATGATGTGCTCGAGCTCAATGATGCCGCCGGGGCCGGTGAACATGTGTTCCAGGTCAAGGTCGAATTCAACGAAGATCATCCGATGAATACCATCGGAGGGGTTCAGGTGTTTGCCGCCCTCAGGGATGTTGGGACGGTTCTCAAGACCGATCCCGAATTCGAACAGTTATACGAAGATCAGTTTTTCCCGGTCGTGTGCTACTACATCTCGACCGCGGAGAGTATGGATACTATCAATAGCAAGCTTGCCATGCCGGATGTGGTCTTGCGCACCTCGATTGCAGCTATCGAAGAGCTGGAGAGTGGAGGTGCAGATGAAGAGACTCCGGCGAATAAAGCTCCGGCGAAGAAGGCTGTGAAAAAAACCGGAACCGCGGCGGCCGGGAAGACTTCTGCGAAGAAAGAGACTCCCCGGAAGACCGCGGAGTCAGAAGCCTCCGAGACAGCCGCTGATGATACAGGAGAGGCCGAAGAGACGGAAGCAGCGGAAGAAGAGAAGGTTGCCGAGAAAGCTCCCAGGAAGGAGTTCGACCTGCGCAAGGGCAATATAGGCGGGTCGGTACTCCGGGTTGATTCCAAGCGTATAGACAACCTGCTCAATCTGGTCAGCGAAGCGGTCATCACCAAAGCGACCTTCAACCAGATCAGCAGTAAGTTCACCGCTGCCCAGGCTGAGATGAACTCTTCCCGTACTGCCTACTACGAAAGCCTCCACGAGCTGTTTGATTCACTTCCGGTGTATCTGGAACGGATTCAGAACGGCGAGCAGGTCAAGAAGATAAAGACCGAGATCATCGAACGATTCGGAAGCATGTACAGTCTGTTCGAGAGCTTCGAATCCCAGTTCAAGAACACGGTCAACGAGTTCACCAGTACGGCCCAGAATCTCAGCCGCAACACGAGCGATCTCCAGGAAGGGGTCATGCAGATCCGCATGGTACCCATCAGCCAGATTTTCAACCGCTTCCCGCGGCTGGTGCGGGACGTCTCCAAGGATGTCGGCAAGAAGGTCCGGCTGGAGATCAGCGGAGAAGATACGGAACTCGACAAGTCGGTTATCGAGGATCTCCTGGATCCCCTCATTCACTGCGTACGGAACGCCATCGATCACGGTATCGAGGCCCCCGCCGATCGGGAAGCCGCAGGCAAGAGCCCCGAAGGACATGTTCACCTGCGGGCGAGCAATGAAGGAAACATGATCATCATCGAAGTGGAAGACGACGGCAAGGGAATCGACATCGAGACGGTCCACCAGAAGGCCATCGACCGCGGGCTTATCCACCCCAGCAAGAAGCTGAGCGAGATAGAAGCCTTCAACCTTATCTTCGAACCCGGTTTTTCCACCGCCGGCAAGATAACCAATCTTTCCGGCCGCGGCGTTGGTCTGGATGTGGTAAAAAAACAGATCGAAAAGCTGAACGGCAATGTGAGCGTCTGGTCGCAGAAGAACGTCGGCAGCAGAATAACCATCAAGATCCCGCTGACTCTCGCCATTATTCAGGGCCTGCTCATCCGGGTCGGCCAGGAGATCTACGCCATACCGATTACCTCGGTGGTCGACAGCCACCGTATCAATAGTTCCGACATCAACATGATCGACAACTACGAAGTGTTCAATGTACGGGAGGATGTCGTTTCGCTTATTCGTCTGAACCGGCTCTTCGGTATACCCACCGATGAGAATAAGGATACCCACTATGTAGTCATCGTCGGAACGGGGGACAAGAAGATGGGCCTCATGATCGATTCCCTCATCGGTGAGGAGGACGTGGTCATAAAGCCCCTCAAGGACAAATACACCAATACTCCTGGTATTGCGGGAGCTACAATTCTCGGTGACGGTACTGTTGCCTTGATTATCGACGTGAGTCAGCTGCTCGATCTGGGCCTTCGGAGGGAGATGGAGAACCGGCGGCACCGGGCGACTCAAATAACCTGAGAAGGGCTGAAATGTGAGGATGTATGAGTACGATAGGCAATAGAATACAGCAGGAGCAGGAAGAAAAGGTCGAGAATATCGACTACAAGATGGTTACATTCTCTCTGGCGGGCAAGGATTACGGGATCGACATCATGAAAGTGAAGGAGATCTCCAAAGCCAAGCGGTTCACCTACGTACCGAATGCCGAGCCGTATGTACGGGGCGTTTACAATCTCCGCGGCGACATTATTTCAATGATCGACCTGCGGATCATGTTCAATCTCCCCGCACAGAAGCGTGAAGACGATTCCTTCGAAGATATGATCATTCTGCGTCTCGATGTGTATCTGATCGGTATCATCGTGGACGAGATCGATAAAGTGGTGGGCATCAACTCGGAAAGCATTCAGCCTCCCCATCCCATTTTCGGGGACATCAACATCAAGTTCATCAAAGGGGTCGTGGAAAATGAAGGCCGCCTCTACCTGATCCTCGACGTGGAGAAAATCCTCGGCGACCGGACGGGAGAGGAAGAGGAGCGAATGCGTCCCCGACTGGTACCGGCTGCCGCCGGACCTGAACGGAAAGACATCAGGAAGGCCGAAGCCGAACCTGCCGAGATAGACTATTCATTCATCAGCGAATCCCTGCAGACCTTCAGCAATTTTTACGTTACCGATATCAACCGCAAGTGGTTTACCGGCCGCTTCGAAGACTGGAAGCAGCAGCGCGGCAAATCCGGAGAGGAAGTGCAGCTTCAGGAAGCCGAAGACGCCGCCAAGTTTCTCAGGCCCTTCTATTCCGCACATACGGGTGCGTTCTGGAGCGATGAATACCGGGACAGGCTGAAAGAAATACTGAAGGACCAGAAAACAGGGGGCAACCTCCTCGCGTGGAATCCGGGCTGCGGCGAGGGCTATGAAACGTATTCACTTGCAGCTACTCTCAAAGAAGTTTTTCCTCAGGTCCAGTGCAAGATATGGGCCCACGACAATGACCTCCTCAACATCTCAACCGCGCCGAATCTGATATTCAATCCGAATATACTTCCCGACGGCCTCCAGGATTTCACTGTTGAAGGGAAGAACGGTCTGCAGTTCAACAAGCCAATCAGAGACGCGGTGCTCTTCGAATATCACGACGTGCTGCATGCGAATCCCTTCCCGGAGGTTGACCTGATCTTTGCCCGTGATATACTCTCTTTTCAAACACAGCAGGATCAGAACAAACTTGTTCTGGAGTTCAATGAGAAGCTCAAGCCGGGCGGTCTGCTGTTCATCGGGGAAAACGAAGAGCTTAAACATCCCGATTTCGAAAATATTTCCTCCGGGCGCATACAAGTATACAGGAAGATAGAACGATAATTGGAAGCAAACGTAGGAGAACAAATCAAGGAGAGTAGGAATGAGAGTTGAGTACATCAACCCTTTTGTTGAAGCGGCATTCAATGTTCTGCGGGAAGTACTGAGCGACGAGGTGAAGCGGGGCGAGCTTTTTTTGAAATCCAGCTCGCAGCCTGTGCTGGGAGTAGCTGCGATCGTAGGTCTCACCGGAGACGTGGAAGGCAGGGTCCTCTTCGACATGCGGAAAGACACCGCCCTTGCCATTGCATCTGAGATGAACGGTGAAGAGATCAACGAGATGAACGATCTTGCGAAGGCGACCATATCCGAGCTTGCCAACATGATTACCGGGCAGGCAGTCACCAAACTGCACGATCTCGGGTTCAAGTTCGACTTGACTCCTCCTGCAATCATCACCGGTGATAACATGGAGGTATCCAACTCCGGCGTCGAAGCACTGATCGTGCCGGTCGAATTGGGTAAAGGCAAGATCGAAATAAACGTTGCCGTACGGGAAAGAGCATAGGAGGATACCAATGAAGACAAAAGCGGATTTTCCAAGTATAAACGAACGAAAACCTGACGGTCTCAGAGAAGACGGTGAAGCATATCGCGTCCTTATCGTCGACGACTCGATGTTCGTAACCAAGCAGATCAGTCAGATTCTCACCTCTGAAGGATTTGACGTGGTCGGCTCCGCCTCCGACGGTGAGCAGGGCGTCGAGAAATACAAGGAACTATACCCCAACGTCGACCTGGTCACCATGGATATCACCATGCCCAAGATGGACGGTGTCACCGCCCTGGAGAAGATACTCGAGTTCGACAAAGACGCGAAAATCGTTATGATAAGTGCGCTCGGCAAGCAAGATTTAGTCAAAAAGTCCTTGATGCTCGGCGCAAAAAACTATATAGTAAAGCCGCTCGACCGGGCCAAGGTCCTCGAGCGAATCCTGATGAGCCTCAAATAGAAGGCCATCATCCGGGCGGCTAGCTCAGTTGGTTAGAGCGCATGCTCGACACGCATGAGGTCACAGGTTCGAAGCCCGTGTCGCCCATTCAGCACCTGCGGATATATCCGCGGGGGTTTTTTTTGTATACTTTAGATCATGGAACTATACTGGAAAGAGACCCTGCTCAAGCCGGGGATGCTGATACAGGTCGATGAACGCAACTATCAGGTCATGAATGCCGAAGGCCGCCGGGCGCAGGTGGTCTGGGAGATTCTCGGGCTTGATACGAAGACGGACGACGCTGCCTACTACGACCCGGATTCAAAAAAAAGCTACTCGATGCGGAAGGTAATGAAGAGCCGCAGACTCCAGGTGCGGCTGGAACAAGGCTCCATTATTCAGATTCCTGCATGCACAGATTTCCTGGTGGTACAGGAATACCACGACGGAGCGGCGGCCTGTAAACGCTGCTACAGCGTGGATATGCTGGCGAACATCAACGATTTCCGGATAATTGGCACGTGGTAGTTGTGCGGGAGGGCTTTCCTTTTGACTTATATACTAGTAAATTACTAGTATATAAGTAAGACTCAAGGAGGTCACTATGTCATTTATTACACCGGATCTACCCTACGCGTATGATGCGCTTGAACCGTATATCGATGCCAGAACGATGGAGATTCACCATGACAAGCACCACGTCGGCTACACGGCCAAGCTCAACAAGGCCCTCGAGGGAAGCAGTCTGGCCGATACCCCGATCGAAGAACTGCTGAAGGGGCTCGACGGACTTCCCGATGAAATTCGGACTGCCGTCCGCAACAACGGAGGCGGTCACTACAACCACAGCCTCTTCTGGGAGGTAATGGCCCCGAATGCAGGCGGAAGGCCGGTAGGTCAGATTGCCGGGGCGATCGATTCAGAATACGGAGGCTTTGACAGCTTCAGGGAGGAGTTCTCCAAGGCCGCGGCGGGACGCTTCGGCAGCGGCTGGGCCTGGCTGGCGGTCGATTCCAGTGGAAGTCTGGTCATACTCAGTACTCCCAATCAGGACTGCCCGCTGAGTCAGGAGCTGACGCCCGTGCTCGGGCTCGATGTATGGGAGCACGCCTACTACCTGAAGTACCAGAACCGCCGTCCCGAGTACGTTGAGAACTTCTTCAATGTAATCAACTGGGCGAAGGTGGACGAACTGTACCGTGCTGCCGTCTGAATCTCAGGAGGGAGCCGAAAGTGAAG
>JBNGED010000008.1:0-11494 GCA_049975605.1 Sediminispirochaetaceae bacterium
GCTCCAGACCATGCCGGAGGGTTCCTATACGAGCCATCTTTTTTCTTCAGGCCCTGAAAAAATCAGGAAAAAAACCGGAGAAGAGGCAATCGAGCTGCTCCTCGCAGACACTCCCGAACAAATGCTGTACGAAGCCGCCGATCTCGTCTATCACCTCATGGTACTGCTGGTTTCTGAGAACCTCTCATTCGATCAGGTGTGCGCGGAGCTGCAGCACAGACATCTCAACGGCTGAGGCGACTGCCGTCAATTTTACCGATACATGGAGCATAATATGAAAAAACCCTATCTCGAACGGCTGAAGGAAGGTGTCCTGCTCTACGATGGTGCAATGGGAACAATGCTCTATGAAAAAGGCGTGTTCGTTAATCAGTGCTTCGAGAATGCCAACCTGGTATCCCCCGATCTTGTAATTGAAATACACACGGAAATGGCGGAGGCTGGAGCTCAGGCCCTGATAACCAACAGTTTCGGGGCCAGCCCTATACGCCTTGCGTCCTACTCCCTGCAGGACAAGACAAGGGAGATAAACGCCAGGTCCGTAGAGCTTGCACGTTCCGTCGCCGGCGATGAACTGTACGTAGCCGGGTCCGTCGGCCCCCTGGGAAAAACAATCGCCCCCGTTGGCGTCCTGCCAAGAGAAGAGGCGGAAGAAGCTTTCCGGATCCAGATCGAAGCGCTTTATGGCGCAGGAGTCGACCTGATACTCCTGGAAACTTTCAAAAATCTCGACGAGCTCCTCCTCGCAACGAGAATCGCCGCGGAAGTCGCTCCCGACATTCCCATACAGTCGCAGTTCAGTTTCCGTCCTCATCGTAAAGACACCCTGTCCGACGATATCGAGCGCGTTTTTTCAGCTCTGGAAAATGAGGAAGCCGTGGATGTACTCGGTCTCAACTGTTCCACCGGTCCATCCTACATGCTGGATATTTTGAAAAAAATCGAACCTTCCGTCTCCAAGCCCATTTCAATCATGCCGAACGCCGGTTTTCCCCGTGAATATGAAGGCCGTCAGCTCTACATGGCCAGCCCCGAGTACTTTGCCGAGTACGCCATTAAATTCCTGGATGCGGGAGCATCGATCATCGGCGGCTGCTGCGGAACCACCCCCGAGCACATCCGCAAGATGGCCCAGGCCATTCTGTCGCTGGGAAAAGCCCGCAAGCGGCACATCATGGTACATGCAATCCATCCAAAACAGGAGATCACCATAGAACCTGTTCCTTTGAAGGAGAGGTCGCAGCTCGGCGCCGCCCTCGCATCCGGTCAGTGGATTACGTCCATCGAACTCGTTCCTCCCGCCGGAACAAGCCTGGAAAAGGTCATGGAGAAGGCCGAAAGTCTCTCGCAATACGACGTAACCTGCATCAACATTCCCGACGGACCGAGAGCCTCGAGCCGTATATCGGCTCTCGTCACCGCCATTCAGATGCGAAGCCACACCTCCATCGAACCGCTGCCCCATTTCACCTGCCGGGATAAAAATCTCATAGGACTCCAGTCCGAACTGCTCGGCGCGCATGCCGCCGGTCTCCACAATGTCCTGCTGCTCACCGGGGATCCTCCAAAAGTGGGGAATTATCCTGAAGCGACCGGGGTATTCGACATCGACTCCATCGGACTCATCAGTCTGGCCAGGAAGCTCAATCAGGGCGTTGATCTCTCAGGAAAACCTCTGAACAGTCCAACGGCCTTCGTTATCGGCGCCGGAGCGAATCCAACCGCACCCGTTCTCACCAGAGAGATAGAGCACACCTTCTTGAAGGCGGAAGCCGGCGTGGAATTTCTCATAACACAGCCGATTTTCGACGTCGGTCTTCTGGAATTCTTCCTGGAAAAAATCAAACCCGCCGGTGTGCCAGTGATTGCCGGCATATGGCCGCTCTCAAGTTACCGGAACGCGCTTTTTCTCCATAACGAAGTGCCCGGCGTGTCCATTCCCATGGACATTCAGGAACGCATGAAACGCTGCGAAGAGAAGGAAGCCGGGATCCACGAAGGGATCCAGATCGCCAGGGAAATTATTACAGAAATTAAAACCCGTATTCACGGGGTCCAGATAAGCCCGCCCTTCGGACGGCTGGAAACCGCCCTGAGGATACTTGAATCATGAAGTACATAATGGCAGAATAGAGCCGCATACATATTCGGGGCACACATAAACGGGGCATGTATAAAATGGAGGTAAAAATGAACACAGACGGTTTAACAGCAAGCGCACTGTCGGTACGGGCACTCTCAATGGACGCCGTTCAGGCAGCGAACTCGGGACATCCCGGCCTTCCAATGGGATGCGCGGAAATCGGTTCCCTCATGTACGGAGAGATCCTCAAACACGCTCCCCACGATCCGGAGTGGATCGACCGTGACCGTTTCGTCCTATCCGCCGGCCATGGATCGATGCTCCTGTACTCGCTGCTTCATCTGAGCGGATACGACCTCGCCCTGGATGAAATAAAAAAATTCCGGCAGATCGGCTCGAAGTGCGCCGGCCACCCCGAATACGGCCTGGCTCCCGGAGTAGAGACCACCACCGGTCCGCTGGGCGCCGGCTTTTCCAACGCCGTCGGCATGGCAATCGCCGAAACCCATCTGGCGGAGATATTCAATACCAACCAGCACACGATCATCGACCATTACACCTACGCCCTTGCGGGCGACGGCTGTCTGATGGAGGGCATCTCCTCCGAGGCCGCCTCCCTTGCCGGCCATCTCGGCTTAGGAAAACTCATTGTAATGTACGATTCCAATTCCATCTCCATCGAAGGATCCACCAGCCTCGCCTTCAGTGAAAACGTTGCCGCACGCTTCAAAGCCTACGGATGGCAGGTCCTCGAAGGAGACGCCTACAATTTCCAGCAGATGTCCCAGCTGATCCAGAAGGCACAGGCCGAGACCGAGAAGCCGTCCCTCATCATTCTGACCTCCATAATCGGCAAAGGCTCACCGAACAAAGCCGGAACCCACGGCGTGCATGGAGCCCCCCTCGGGGAAGAAGAAGTCATCGCATCCCGCAGGGAGCTGGGCATCCCCGAAGAACAGGCCTTTTTCGTCCATCCCGAAGCCCGCAATTATTTCAAGCAGAAGCAGCCCCTCTGGAGACAGCAGTACGTCGAGTGGGAAGAGACCTTCAAAGCCTGGGCGAACGCTAATCCCGACCTGAAGGCCAGGTGGGACACCTACATGAAGCCCGGTTTTCCACAGGACATCGATTTCCCGAACTTCGGGCCCGGGGATGAGGAAGCCACTCGTAAAGTCAGCGGCGCTGTCCTGCAGAAGCTTGCCGACGCGCTCCCGAACCTGGTCGGCGGATCGGCGGACCTGGCCCCCTCCAACAACTCGGAGCTGAAGAACTACGGACACTACAGCCGGGAAGACCGCGGCGGCCGCAACTTTCATTTCGGCGTCCGTGAACACGCCATGGGCGGCATCACCAACGGGATCGCCCTCCACGGCGGCCTTCGTCCTTTCGCAGCCACATTCCTGGTTTTTTCCGACTACATGAGGCCGGCCATCCGCCTGGCAGCGCTCATGAAGCTCCCGGTGATCTACATTTTTACCCATGACTCCATCTACATCGGAGAAGACGGCCCCACCCATCAGCCCGTGGAACAGCTGGCCGCTCTTCGGGCAATCCCGGCATTGACCGTGCTGCGCCCTGGCGACCCCGAGGAGACCGTCGAAGCCTGGAAGATCGCAGTAGAAAACAAGGCAGGCCCGACCGCCCTGGTACTCACCAGACAGAAGGTCACCACCTATCCCAAGGCCGATCCGGACTGGAGCCGGTCCATGCGGAAAGGCGCCTACCTCGTAAAGGACTGCGACGGGACCCCCGACGTAGTCCTCCTCGCAACCGGTTCGGAAATAGGAATGGCACTCGAAGCCGCCGGGAAGTCCGGCAAGCGGGTGAGAGTGATTTCCATTGCGGACTTGAATACCTTTCTGAACCAGGACACTGGTGAGAGGGAGGCGGACAACGGCGAGCGGGAGGCGGACACCGGCGAGCGGGAGGCGCTGATTCCTTCCGGAAGCCGGGTAGTGGTCGTCGAAGCGGGGATCTCCGCCGGCTGGGGCACTCTGGTTACAGATCAGAAGGACCTCTTTACCATCAACCGCTTCGGGGAATCCGGCCCGGGAGAAGATGTGGCTGCTCAACTCGGGTTTACTGTTGAGAGGTTAGTAAAAACCCTACAAATGATCTAGTTTGCAGAAGATTGGTGTTTTTTAGGCTGTTATTCTTTTTCTTAAATAGAGCTGCGGAATATTAATCTTTTGCAAGAACAGATGTTCCAACAGGATAAAAATTTAGAACCCGTATAGCACCATTTATCGACAAACTAAGTTACTATTCTTATTCGCTCAACCCTCTCCGTATGTCTCAGCTTCATGTACAAAACCCTTCGCTGGCGGTCGTAAAACCAGCCGCCCACATCGTAGTTCTGGAAGCGCCAGTCACCGTTCCAGGTCATGCCGTACATCTCGAGGGAAGCGAAAGGCTCGATCCCCCGCATCACGATGAACTCCGTCTCTCCAGCGGCAAAATCAAAAGTAATCTCGAATCCGTCGGCCCGTTGTACCGCGCCAACCGCACGCGCACCCGTCCAGAGACGAATATCGCTTCCCAGTTCTCTCCGCAGACTCACTACCCTGGGATAGTAGTTGTTGTCAGACATGAAAGGATACACCTCCGCCGGGGAGAGCATCGAATCGGTGGGCTGAACCGTATCACCCTCGAAAATGATCTCCGCCGGAAGCGACCCGTTGGAATCCATACTCGACATGACCGACATCAATAGACTGTTCCCGAGGGCCCCTGCCAGCTCATCATTCCTGACCGTCGAATACATCTGCAGCGCCCGGGCCACCCGGAGCTGAACAAATGGATTGACCGCCGTTACCGCCCTTGCCGCTGAATCAGCGTCTGAATAGGCGCGGTACATGAGCCGGGAATCTCTCTGAAAAATATGCGGGAGCACCTGGCGGTAACTCTTTTCGATGAGTTCATCCATAAACCCGAACTGCTCCGGGAAATAAACGGATCCATTGACCACCAGTTCTAAAAAGCCTGCCGCCGCCGTAGAATTATCCAGCCGGTTTTCCAGCATATCCAGCAGGAGACTCTCATAATCGGGAGAAAGGGCCTCTTCTCCGGCAAAAACAAGACGTGAAATAATCGACGGGTAATCAGTTGTTTTCACCGAATCCAACAAAAACCGGAGAAGTGTATCGGAAGTAAGATCAGCGAGCCCTCTCACAAGCTGCCGTTCCTCCGTGCTGTACCTCTGTTCCGCCTGAACGATATTTCCGACAAACGGCGCCGCCTGCCAGCTGCCCTCCTGCAGTGCCGAATCACTCAGCCCCGCCGGAGTATCAAGTGCAGTTCGGCCGCTGGTCTGCAGAGATTGCGCCGCCATAGCGCTGACCACTTCACCAGCTTCCGCGGCCCCGCCTCTTCGCCAGAAAGCCATCATACTCTGCTGCTTTCTTACCAGAGCCCCGCTCACTTCCTGATCAGAGGACGGTGCTCCTTTTCCAAAAAACCAGTAACTCAGGCCGTCTTCGATGCGCACCGGTTCAACTATCATCCCCGGCACGAGGTCTCTCACAACCTCGCCTTCAGAATCCAATGCCAACCTTTCATTCACCTCATGGAAAAAACCAGGCGTCGCCGGCTGGTTGAATTTTACCGTCAGCTGCTGATCTTCCGGGAAGACATTGTAATTGTGAGCGATTAGAAACTCCTGATCCTTCGTCTCCATGCGCATCAGCGGCACGGGACGGGAAACATCCAGGAGCCCTGTCCCCGCCGGAAGGGACATTTTCAGAACAGGACGAAAATCATCGGTATTCTCGGAATCCGGCCGGTACATCACGGCGAACCCGGTATCGGATGTATTCCCGCCGTTTTCCACAGAGTGAATACCTCCGGAAAGGGAAAAACCCCTCGCAAACTCGATACTGCCCCCGCGGTTGAGCACAAGTCTCAGAAGATCATCCTTGAAATCCACTTCCTTGATACCGATGAGGTCGCTGCGACCGCCGGGATCTTCCACAGGCACGCCGTCAGAGAGATCGGCCGTCATCCCAGCCACGTTCAACACCAGCCGGCTTACGCCCTTGCGCATTCCGCCTTCCTGCCGGTATCGAACAGTCACCGGACCAATGTTGTGGGTTATATACCGCCCGCCGCTCTCGTTCAAATGGAGATGCAGAAACACAATAATCAGCACAACGTAGAGCGCGGGAATCAAGTAGTACTTCTTGGGCAGCCTGTTTCTCATTGCAGGTATTATCTCCTATTTGCGCAGACCATTTTATCAGCGGCAAGTTTCAATTGCAACCTTGTTAAATTCGGGCTCACTTAGTATAGTGTGCTCCACAGGATATTTGTACCGGAGGAAGCCTATCTATGCAAGAAAAAACAGGAGTTTTTCACACTAGTTCCATAGCGAAGCTCTCATCCAGACTGTCCTATCTGATACTTTTTTGCATCATCATGATATATTTTTTCACCGGCTGTGCCGGCGTTCAACCTGAGAAGGAAGCGCCCCGGGAGGAAGAACCGGCCGCGATCCTCGAGGTCGAACCATATGAAAGTATCAGCGCCTCCATGTCGGCCGGCAATCCGGAAGAAGCCGTTCAGAAATTCGAAGAAGCCTATTCCGAAAATCCCGAAAGCATCGAAACACAGCTCCTGTATTCCTCCCTTCTCATTACAACCGGGCAGGTTGAGAAAGCAGAAGCAGCCGTAAATAAGGTTCTGGAAAAGGACCCGGACAATACAGAAGCTCTTTACAACCTGGCCCTGATCAATGGAATGAAGAATGACCGGGAATCCCAGAAAGCACTTTTAGAAAAGGTAGTCTCCCTGGACAGCACAAACGCCGCCGCACATGCCGCTCTGGGAGAGCTGCTTCTCGAAGATCAGAAGCTCGATGAAGCCGAAAACAGGTTCAAGGAAAGCATTCAGCATGATGAGGACAATTTCGTCGCCCGCACAGGATACGGACACGTGCTTCTGCGGAAAGAGCAGTATGCCGAAGCGGAAGAACAGCTGGACGAAGCGGTACGCATTCAACCGGACTATCCCTTCGCCTACGTGGACCGTGCGAAGGCGCGCTCCGGCACCGGAAATATCAACGGCGCGCTGGAAGACCTCTCAGCTGCGATTGACCTTGACCCGGATCATTACTGGAATTACATTGACAGGGGCAAGCTCTATCTTCACGTGGGGAACATTGAAGATGCCCTCGGGGATTTCAACCGGGCGATCGAGATCGACCCGGAATACTTCCTCGGCTATGTGTACACGGCAGGTATTTTACATGACCAGGGGAAAAAGGACGAAGCCTTCGAGGACTATAAAAAACTGCTAAGCCTCAGGGAGGATTACTATCCTGCCTATGAACCGCTGGCGCTTATCGCCTACTCCAGTGAGACGTATGATGAAGCGGCCCACTACTTCAGGAAGCACTATGAGCGGAACCGCAAAGATCACGGCCACGCCTTAATGGCCGGAATATCGTACCTGTTCGCCGGTGAAAAAGAGAAGGGAACCGGGTATATCAAGGCACACATGGACACGATGCCGAGAGAGACCTATATGTATGATATAGCCAGGCTGTTCACTGAAAAAGGGTACGACGATTACTTCACTACGAAGATAGTCAATGAAGAAAACATCACCGTAAAGATCCGGGCCCTTTTTTACCTGGCAACGTACTACAAACTGAATGGAGAAGTCAGTCTGGCGAACAAGTACTTTCTCGAAGTACAGGATGCCAATATTTACGGCCTGTATGAAACAGATCTGGCAATCGAAGAGCTTTCCGACAAAATCGTTGAATAGTACCACTGTGACAGTGGACTCAGCATGAGGAGAAAATTGAATTGGACACTAGACCGAATACCCACGATACGGACCTCCGGTCCGATATATCCGCTGCCGACACCGACACAATCACCACGGTGACACTGGGCGACAGGGTCATCACCCTGCTCGGAACAGCCCATGTCTCCCGTGAAAGCACGGAGGAAGTCACACGCCGCATCCGGGAGACAAAGCCCGATCATGTCTGCGTGGAAATCGACGCCCAACGGTATAAAACACTGTCGGAAGGTCAAAACTGGTCCAACCTGAAAATCGACCAGGTCCTGCGGCAGCGGCGCGGTTTTCTCCTCCTGGCGAACCTGGTCCTCACCAGTTTCCAGCGCAAACTGGGAAAGCAGCTCGGCGTAAAGCCGGGGGACGAAATGAAAGCCGCCGTCCTCACCGCCGAAGAGGAGAGTATACCCGTGACCCTCGCGGACAGGGAGATCCAGGTCACCCTGCGCAGGGCCTGGTCGCAGTCCTCACCCTGGAATAAACTGAAGATGATGTCGGCCCTCCTGGCCTCGATTTTTTCAAATGAAGAACTCTCGGAAGAAGACATCGAGAACCTCAAGCAGAAAAGCGCCCTGGACGACATGATGGACGAACTGGCGGTATTCCTGCCGTCGGTGAAGGAAGTCCTGATCGACGAACGGGACCAGTACCTGGCAACGAAGATTTTTCAGGCGGAAGGGAAGAATGTGCTGGCGGTAATCGGGGCCGGCCATGCACCCGGCATCACCCGCTGGCTCTATGAACTGGAAAAAGAGGACCGCACGGAAGCGGAGAAAAAGCTGGAGACCATCACCCATGTTCCGCCTCCATCCTCACTTTCCCGGATACTCCCCTGGATCATCCCCGCACTCGTCGTCGGCCTCCTGGCCGCGGGATTCGCGAGATCCGGCTGGAGCCAGGGAATCGAGATGTTTATGTACTGGGTCGTCGTGAACGGAACCCTCTCGGCCATCGGCGCCCTCATCGCCCTGGCCCATCCCCTCACGATAGTTCTCTCATTTATCGCCGCCCCCTTCACCTCGCTGAACCCGACCATAGGCGTCGGCATCGTAACCGGTCTCTTCGAAGGCTACATCCGCCGCCCGCGGGTCCTCGACTTCGAGAACCTCGGCGATGACATCCTCTCGGTCAGAGGCTTTTTCCGGAACAGAATCACCCACGTGCTGATCGTCTTCTTCCTGTCGAGCGTCGGCAGCGCCATCGGCACCTTCGTCGCCTTTCCCTTCCTGCTGAACCTGCTGACCTGAGTGACCATAGCAGCATAGGTGGTCCGAGCGACCTGAGCGGCTTGAGTGACCATATTAGCCCGAGTGACCCGAGCGATCGGTGCGGCCTGAGTGACCATATTAACCCGAGTGACCCGAGCGATCGGTGCGGCCTGAGTGACCCGGGTGGCCTGAGTGACCATATTAACCCGAGTGACCTGAGCGGCCCGGGTGGCCTTAAGGTCCTCAGTAACCTTAGTAACCTGAGAGGCCCGATTGGCCTGAAGGTCCTCAGTAACCTTAGTAACCTGAGCGGCTTGAGCAGCCCGGCAGTGGAGAAGTTCCGGCGGATGGAGAAGCGCATCCCGAAGACTTTGCTTCAGGTTGAACTCTCCTGGCGCTTTTCACCCGCCTGAGGAATATTCGTACCAGTTCACTTCCGGCTGCCGAATACAACTTTGATTGTATCCGAAATTTTTTCTACCCTGGTAAAAACAACTCCATCAGCATCGGCGGAGTTGGCTGAATCCGGCTTTTCCCGATTGACCCGCGAATCCCGTGCGTGAACATCCCCGGGACCAAAAAATTTTCTAAATCCCATCTCAGAGGCGGTCTTGATTCTCCTGTGGATGTGGGCAGTCGGCCGTATCTCTCCGGCAAGGCTGATCTCTCCGGCCAGCGCAACTTCCCGCGGCACGGAAATACCCGTTCGTGCGGAGTAGAGAGCAATCGCAAGGGGCAGTTCGATACCAACCTCGACCAGACGAATACCACCGGCGACATTCACATAGATATCCTGGTCGGAAAAACGTACCGACAAGTTCTTTTCCAACACCGCCGCTATCCTGGATACCCGGTTCGAATCTATCTTGTCAGAATAGATCCTGGAAAAGCCGCTCTTCGCAGGCACTACCAATGCCTGGATTTCAACCATCAGCACGCGGGAGCCTTCATAAACGGGGGCTGCAATTATTCCGGGGGGCAGCTCGGTTTTTCTCTGCTGCAGAAAGAAAGAGACCGGGTTCTTAACCTGTATCAAGCCGTCGCTTTCCATAGTGAATAATCCGATTTCATCAACTGATCCGTGCCTGTTTTTCACCGCCCGTACGATCCGGACTCCGGTGTCTGCCTGCTCGAAATACAGCACTGTATCGACCATGTGCTCGATGACTTTTGGACCGGCGATCGTCCCTTCCTTCGTGACATGAGCCACCAGGAAGAGGGCGGTGTTCTTTTCCCTGGCCCAGTCGATCAGTTCATGACAGCCGTACTTCAGCTGATTAACCGTACCCGGAATACTGCCGGCCTCCTGCGAAATCAGGGTCTGAATCGAGTCCACCACCACTACGGCCGGCGCCAGTCTGTTCAGAATCGACAGGATTCGATCGAGATCTGATTCACATACAAGGTGGAGGGATGCCTTTTTTCCAGCTGCATTTACAGCTGTTTTAGTATCACTATGATATATATTTGGGTCGGCCGCTTCTTCTTTTTTCCCCTTAGAAAATCGGCCGGTGATGACATGCAGCCGTTCAGCCCTCATCCGTATTTGCTGTGCAGATTCCTCTCCCGAGATGTACAGCACAGGAGAATCGATCTCAACTGCAGCAGCCAATTGGAGCATGAGGGTTGATTTGCCGATCCCAGGCTCGCCTCCGATGAGCACAGAGGCGCCCATCATTATCCCGCCGCCGAGAACACGGTTCAACTCATCGATACCGGAATCGATCCGAACATAGTCGCTGTACTCGATCTGATCAATCGGGACTGGATCAAGATGACGGGTTTTTGTTGCTTTTCCACCGTGATCCGCAGCTCCTGCCTGGCGGCTGCCGCCTTTTCCCGCTTTGATGTTTTCCCTGAAGCTGTTCCAGCTCCCGCAGTTCGGACACCTACCGAGCCATTTGGTCTCTTCATGACCACATTCTTTACAGGTAAATACTATTCTGCTTTTCGCCATTTCTGTATCTTACTACAAGTAGGGAAAGAATGCTGCCGATTGAATAGTAAAAGGGGAATGAAAGTGGGTGTTCTTGTTTCTAGTATGCAGACAAATGGTGAAATATTTGGAGTATCTCAATACATCTTAATAATTTAAGAAAAGAAAAGTTAAATTCACATATAATTACTTTTCCATAAAGAAGATAAGTGAAAATAACACCAATCTTCGACATACTATTTAATTATGATGTCATAAATTCTTTCAAGATCATCCTTTGAATAATAAGCAATCTCAATTTTCCCTTTTTTCAAATTACCCTTTATGCTTACTTTCGTACCAAGCACATCCAGGAAACGCTGCTCGACTTCCTGCAGCTCCGGAACTGTCTTATGTGGTGTTGAGCTTTTATCACGCTGTTTTTCAGTACCGCGGATCCCCTTATTGAAACCATTTGCCTGACGC